>RGAX01000066.1 GCA_009919985.1 Opitutaceae bacterium | reverse complement strand
TCGGCGTAAACGTCGCCGTCAAGGTCTGCGTGCCTGCAATCGGTGTCGTGCCGCTGGCGGGACTGTACACGATCGCACCGGCTACGCTGCCGCTCGCATTGAGCTGTGTCGCGGAGAGTGCCGTGCCATAGGTGATCGCACTGGGTGCCGCCCAGGTGACCGTTGGCGTGGCTTTGGCCACCCTCACAAGTACGGTGGTCGTAATGGTATTGAAGAGCGCGGTGCTACTCGGAGTGAAGGTCACCCCATGCTCGGAAATACCGGCGTTGGGCGCGGTGCTTACGGTCGTAAACGTAAACGTGCCGGCCGCGCTCGCCGTGCCCTGAGAGAGCGTGGAAGAGGCTAGGGTCTGACCATAGGTGATACCGCTGGCCGTCGGGGCGACTGAGATAGTCGGCGTGCCTTTGGCGACGGTCACATTTACCGTCGTGGTCACGCTGGTATAGTTCGTCGTGTCGGTCGGGGTGAAGGTGACGCCTTGCGCGGCCGTGCCGACGCCGGGCAGGGTGTTGGGCGCGGTGAAGGCGAACGTACCGGAGACACTTACCGCGCCGCCAATGA
The DNA here is from genome assembly GCA_009919985.1 of Opitutaceae bacterium. GTDB lineage: Bacteria > Verrucomicrobiota > Verrucomicrobiia > Opitutales > Opitutaceae > Tous-C4FEB. The sequence continues at coordinate 11,978 of RGAX01000066.1, read as the reverse complement.
ACGTGGAGGAGGCCAAGGTCTGACCATAGACGAGGCTGCTGGCCGACGGCGCGGCGCTGATGGTCGGCGTGCCGATCGTGACCGTGAGCGTGTAGCTGGTCGACGTCGTCGCGTTGGCGCCAGCCGCGGCCGCTTGGGTGGCCGTGATCGTAGTGGTTCCAACGGCGAGGCCGGTGACCACACCGGTGGTAGCATTGACGGTCGCGATGCTCGTCGCACTGCTGGTGTAACTGATTGCACCATAGCTACCGCCCGATAAACTGGACGTTGCTGTATTACTCAGCGTGGCCCCATAGGCCAAGGTGGCTGCGGTCGGGGTCGCAAAAGTCAGCGTCGGTACCGGCCCGGTCGTGATCACGCTTACCGTGGCGTACGTGGTACCGACACTATTGGTCGCATAAGCGGCGTAGCTGTACCCGGTACCGGCCGTAAGTCCGGTCGCACTGAGCGCCATCACCCCCGTGGCCGCGGAACTGGTCAGATTCGTGACGCTCGTCCCTCTGAGTTGTGGGTCAGCGTTCGTTGTCGTCGGTGCGTACACCACCCCGACAGCAGTCAGGCTGGTATCGCCGGCCGCAGTGACGTTGCCGCCCAAGGTCGCGGTGGTCGCGGCGATACTGGCGCTGGTCGGCGTTGTGACCGTCGGCCGGTTCTGCGCCGTCATCGCGAGCCCATAAAACAGGCTCGACCAGCCCGTGGCGGCACTCGCCCGATAGCCCGGCGCTGTTACCGAGGTAAATGTATTAGTGGACGCCGTAGGCGCATCACCTTGAAAATAAACCGACGTCAGACCGGTACAGCCCGAAAAAGTTAAAGTCCCGAGGCTCGTTAGCGAACTAGGCAGAGTGATACTCGTTAGGGCCGTACAACCGAAAAAGGTTTCATTCCCGATGCTCGTGACCGTACTCGGGATCGTAACACTTGTCAGACTGGTACAGCGATAAAACACACCAAATCCGAGGGTCGTGACCGTACTCGGGATCGTAAAACTTGTCAGACCAATGCAGTTGGCAAACATGCTACCAGAGAGGGTCGTGATCGTACTTGGGAGGGTAACACTTGTCAGACCAGTGCAGCCGGAAAACAGGGTACCCCCGATGCTCGTGACCGCACTCGGGATCGAAACACTTGTCAGACCAGTGCAGCCCTGAAACACACCAGTTCCGAGGGTCGTGACCGAACTTGGGATAGTAACACTTGTCAGACCAGTGCAGCCGGAAAACGCGGAATCCCCGATGCTCGTGATCGTACTTGGGAGGGTAACACTTGTCAGACCAGTGCAGCCGTAAAACAATTGAATCGGGATACTCGTGACCGAACTTGGGATAGTAACACTTGTCAGCCCGGCGCAGCCGTAAAACACACCAGTTCCGAGGGTCGTAACCGAACTTGGGATAGTAACACTTGTCAGACTGGTAAGGGAGTTAAGGGCATAGATTCCAATACTCGTGACGTTATAAGTCGCCCCTTCGACGGTGATCGTCGACGGGATAGTAATCGCACCGGAGGCGGACGTATTCCCCGACACCGCGGCAGTTGGAACCCCGACCGTATAGGTATACGTAATATTCGATTGAGTTACGGTGGCGGCAAAAAGCGAGTTACCCGAGGCAACAAGCGCAAGCACGGCCAAAAGACGTAAAAACGCGGCACCACACGCGTGGCGGAAAGGCATGAACAAAGAGTGCATGGGACACACAACGATTCCGATTAGGTCAGATGAAGCCGAATGGGTTGAACGCTCCTGATATGTGATCGGTGAGGCGTCGCGCCTCGCGGGCCCTGCCTGCCGGGCAGCCCCGCCGGGTCTCCAGCGCGGGCAAATGATTATATGGCAAAGGCCGCAGACCTAAAAAATGTGCGCGTGCAACCCCCGGCCTCGACGCTTTACCCTCAAGCGAGGAGAGATTAAATGCACGTAGACGGATCAGGCTAAAATCCGGCGAGATTTTGAGTTTCAGAGGTGGCTGTATTTGACGCACCCCCTTGAGACGGTTGCGCCTCGTTCATCACAGAAAGGGACCATTCATCCCAGTTTCAGCTTTCTAAAGTACGGCGGGCCCACGGTGGATTTCCTCGACGACTGGGGCCGCGGTTCCCATGCGGGGTGCCCTCACCCCGCTTACCGACGGTAAGAACCCTCGCGCCCTCGCCCCAAGTTAGGACGCGATCGCTGGGCGCGCCGGGTGCGTCGTGCCCCCCACTACCCCTACCTCACCTCAGGTCACTCCCTTGACAGGCTGAGGCGGGTTGAGCACTTTTGAGCCATGGCCACGATTCAAATGCGCTGCCGCATCGATAGTAAATTGAAGAAAAAAAGTGACGAAGTCCTGAAACGTCTCGGGTTAGACGCTGGATCCTTTGTCTCTATGGCCCTCACCCAACTCGTCAATCATCGCGCTCTGCCGTTTGCTGTGACCGATTCAGACGCGAGCTATTTCGCCTCCGAATACGGGATCACACCCACCCAAGGTGCCAAAGCTGGCACAGTCTTGCGCCGTGAAACCACGCGCGCTCGTCGCCAGGGTAAGTTGCGCGAAGTTAAATCGCTCTCCGATCTCACCCCGTGAGACTGCTGGCGACGCCACGCTTTCTCACCAGCATACCGGCGCACCGTCGCGTCGAAGTGTTAGCCACCATGCGCGCAGCCGCGACCGCTTACGGACAACCTCACTTACACGCCGGAGTTGGACTCAGGCGAATCCCACCCTTCATGGAATGTCGCTGCGGTTTGGACCTACGACTGATATTCCAGCGGGAACGCGACGCCCTCGTGTTTCATCGCTGTGGAACGCATGATGAGATAAAGTCTTTCTTAAAAAACCGACGGTAAGGACCCTCGCCCCAAGTTAGGACGCGACCTACCATGGCAAAGTCTGAAACATGAGGGCCGTTGGAATAATTTTTATGCGCGTTCAAGCTGAGATGAACACCGGTTTTTTGTAGGAGCCTGCTTGCGGGCGATTTTACATTTAACCGCCTGACCACATCTTGGGTCGCCCGCAAGCAGGCTCCTACCTCCAGGCAGCTTGGTCTACTATTGGAAGCACTTTGGTATAGAGCCTTGCGCGGATATTCCGGGGTAGGCTGGCCCCGCCCCGGGCGCGGCTCGGTTCGACCCCATCAGGATTCGGACAACAGCGTTTTACACAAATCCGGAATTCGCGCGATCGATTCGGTTAGCTTGCGCATTTTCAAATTGAGGAGTGGCCCTTTGTGCGGCCAGAGCTGCACGAGGCAGGGCAGTTCCATCAGCTCACGCTCAGTGCGGATCGGCCGCTTTTCTGGGCCGCCCTTGAGTCCAGCTTGGGAGACCATAATGTCGGCCAGCTGCGTCGCCGCGGCAAACGACGGATGGTGGGGGGCCTTCAAGGAATCGTGGTGGTAGTGGACGGCTTCGATAACTTCTAAGGGGATAAGATGCGTTTCCAAAAAAAAGGCCCCGATGGCAGCATGATCCCAGCCTAGGAGCTCGCGCTCCGCGAGGCAGACCTGGGCTTCATCTTGGTAAAAAGGGTGGAGCAGCTGGGTGAACTCCGCTGGAAACACTTGAGCGATGACGAGCTTGCCGAGGTTGTGCAGCAGTCCACTTAAGTAATCGGTGTCATTGTCGACTCCGAGATCAAATTGATTAAGGATTTCGCGGGTAGCGTACGCGCAGCCGAGGGAGTGCATCCAGAATTCGCGCCAAGAAACATTCGTCCCGTCCTTCGCCTTGATTTCAAGATCCTCAATCAGGGGTGCCGTGGTCATCAGCAGGCGCACGCTACTCAGACCGAGATGAAGGACCGCGCCATCGATCGTATTGATCTGAGCGTTGAGTCCAAAAAAGGCGCTGTTGGCCATGCGCAGCAGACGCGCGGTGAGCGGGGGGTCTTGGCTGATGATCTTAGAAAATTCCTCAATCGGGGTGCGCTGATTACGAAACAGTTTCGCGAGAGCCGTGATATTACTCTGGAGGGAGGAAAGGTTGGGACAATGGAGGATGCGTTGCCTCAACTCCGCTTCTGGAATCGGCCGTTTTTGGGGACCGGAGGCTCGTTTCGGCGGAAAAACTCGGCTAGCGGCTAAGCTAAGGGGCGCAAAGAAACCGGCCGGCCGCGTAATTTCTGGTGTTAAGAGTCGCTGCGTTGAGGGCAAAGCCAACGCGAGCCGGGCTGGGTGTCTCTGGTCCAAACGCAAGATCGCGCGTCGCCCCAAAAGCAGCGGCTCTTTCACCCCCTTGAGGCGGAGGCGCGCGCGATCTCGCGAGGTCCGCTGATAGCTCACGACGTGCGCTAAGTTAATGAGGGTAAATCGATCGACCCGAAAAAACGTGGTATTTGCTAACTGTTTTTGCCAGGCAACGAGCGTGCGCCGGATCATATGCGGGGTACCGTTACTTTGGGTGAGTCGACTGTAGTTCCCTTCGGCTTTGATGAGGGACACCTGATCCATTTTAACCAAGAGGTCATCGCTCCTACCCGCTACCTGAAACGCTTCAACCGGCAGAGCATCTGCCCCCCCTCCTAAAAGGAGACGGAGCTTCGTGACCGTGATAGAAACTTGCTGGGCGGTATAAGGTTTCAGCAGCACATCGATCGCTGCAGGCGCCGAAGCGGCAAACGCCCCTTTTTCCTGCGTGGCCAGCGCCACGGTCAAGTACGGGGGCAGCCCTGCACTCAACGCGGCGAGTTTATTCAATTCGGCCAGCGAGGTATCCAGAAAGATAACATCGGGGACCATGCTAAGCAGGGGGATCACTTCAGCCACAGTTTTGACCGCGGCGAGCACTTGGATTTCAGCGTGAGCAGCGAGATGCGCTAGGAGATCACTCCGCGCCTCCAAGTCGCTATCCACAATCAGGCATCGTATGGATTTACCCATGGGGTCGGCCAGCAACCTTATTTGAGTTCACTGTAAAAGCTTAATGCCGTGAACTGGGCGCTGCATGCGCTGAACTGGGCGCGACCCTCATAAACGCCCTTTAAAATCAAGGCTGAGGTGACCCGCCAATTTGGACCACCTCGTGAGTTCCTTTGAGGCGAAACGAAAGGGGAAACCTACGGTAGAGGAATCCAGGAAGAAAACATCGGGGACCAAGCTAAGCAGTGGCATCACTTCCACCACGGTTTTGACCGCGGCGAGTACTTGGATTTCCGCGTGAACACCTAAATGCGCTAGGAAATCACTGCGCGCCTCCGGGTCGCTCTGCACAATCAGGCATCGCATGGATTTATTCATGGGCCACCGACTAAAAAAAATGGGATCTAAAACGGTACAAACCACTGTAGCGGATTAAGCCCATACTGCTCATAGCATATAAAGTCATATACGATAAGTGAACCAGATATACGATGAACGAGGCGCACCCGCTTCACGATAACTCCACCAAGCGCGGGCATGAGCTAGCGGAACACCCGCTGGGCGCGGTGCGGCCGAGACTGGAAGGTGGTCCGGCTCTAGGTCAGCCGGCTTTAAACTGCGGTGGCCGCAGTTTATGCTCCTGATCCAAGCGCAAGATGGCGCGTCGTCCTATATGTACGGGCTCTTTTAGTCCCTGGAGCCGTATCCAAGCGTGATCGCGCGATGTCCGACGGTAGCTCACCACGTGCGCTAAGTTAATGATAGTAGATCGATCTAATCGAAAAAACGAAGTCCCGTTCAAAAGTTTAATCCATGCGTCGGTAGTCCTCCGCACCAAGTGCTTAGCCCCGTAGTCTAGGCTAATTTGAGTGTAGTCTCCTTGGGCTTTGATCGAGACGGCATGGGCCAATTTAACTAAGAGGGGCGCACTACATCCCGCCACCTTAAATGCCTCAACCATCATCGTAATAGCCCGCGGTTCCGCAGCGATCCCGTTTTGCCTCACCTTGGCGCCCGATTTGATAACAAAATTATTCACACATATCATAAACGGTGAGTTTACGCTATGATAAATCAAAATGGGACGAACGAGTCGATAATGCGCTGAACAGGGCGATAAGAGCGCTGAACAAAGCTCGCCTCGCACAGGCTGAGGTGTGGTTACCCCGATTTGACGGGCACGAGTTGCGCGCCCCCTCCACCCGTATCCGCAGCCCTGAGGCCGCGTTACCTTTGTTCTGAGGACTTCGATGGGCCGCCCCGCCCGGCCAAGCCGGGACAGCGCACCGATAAAAGGATATTTTCGGAAAAAACGCTAGCGGCCTGTTCCCTCAACCGGACGCTTTTTGGGCCGCGGCGCGTTCCGCATGTTCGAAGGCCTCTTCGAAGTCTTCTAGATCGCGATTTGACATGCCCAAGGCCCGTCCGGTCTCACGCCATCCGGCAACGGCGCGCTCGATTCCACGCAGGATTTGTTTTGCGCGCGGTGGCGACAAACGAAAATAAGCGATCACCGACATCAGGGCCTCGACGGTAGCGGCCGATCCAGTTTCGGCCGACACCCACGTCTTTAACTCACGCGCGCGGTCGGGAAAAGGATTAAGATCGAAGGCCGGTGCGAGTCGCCATAGACCGTGCGTTGCATGGAGAAAGCCGTGATTGTGGAGATGATCGTCCACGTTGGTGATGAGAATCGAGAAGGCCATCCGTCGCCAAAGCTCCTCGATGTCGGCCTGGGCCGCCGCCCCATTGACGCGCAGCGCATCCACGATTTCCGTATAGCTGTGTTCTTGGGCACCGGCTGATTCGACACCAAGCAAAGTCGCCGCCGAAACATACATCAAGCGCCGGCCATCGAGGGTTCGGTCGAAGCGGCGAATCAAGGCTACAGGTAGGCCGTCGCTATCCACGATGCGAGCAGCCGCGACGTTGAGGCCGGCGGCCTTCGCCAAGGTCATGGCGAGCACCTCGCCTTTCGTGACCGCGCGTTCGTCCTTAACGCTCGGAAATTTTCCGATCGCCAGCATGCCGTCGTCATCCACCACCGAGCACTTGGGCCGCAAGCCACCGAGCGAGGTGCCCCGACCTCGCAGGTAGGCGAGATCTGCGGCCGTCTCCGATTCGGTTTCAACAGCGCGGGAGGCGCTCATTAGGTGCCGCAATTCCAAGAGTGGCGGGGCCGTGCGGCGACCCGGTTCAGCAGCGCGCTGAAATACCCCGGCCTCATCGCGAAAGCGGAGCGCTCCAACCCGATTGCCATCGTCCACGGCGAGGAGAAAATCGACGGCATTGAGCTGGGCCGATCCCGCCTCGGCTCCCGCCCGTTTCGCCACCTGGCGCCGCTTCGCGTGGTCGCGCAGGATGACTCGGCGGCCCCAACCGTCGGGTTCGGTATCGGCAATCGCCGCGTGAAACCCGGAGCCGTCCGGGGTTTTGCGGTGATACTGCGGGCCGGTGACCAACGGCAGGTTCGGCTCCAGCGCAAAGCGGTCCGTAGCCGCCAGCCAAGTTTCGTCATAAACCAAAGCGGCATGCTCGCGCGCGCCATTTTGATCATAATGCAGGGTGCCGACGAGGCGGCCTTCATCGCCCAGACAGACTTGCAGGGTGCGTTTCACAGTGAGCTAGGCGAGGGCTTGACCCGGACACGTTTGGGCAGTCGGGCCTCATCCAACTGCAGGCCGACATCGTCGGCTTTGGGATCGACTAATTCGCCGAGAGCCGTGCCCAAGCCCAGGACAAAAAGCGCCATGGCGTAGGCGCCCATCGCCACTGTGGGATCACCCTTTTCGACTCGGCGATAGGTATTGGTGGCCACACCCATCCGCTCCACCATCATGGCGACGGTGAAATTGCGTTTGCGACGCGCCGTGGCCACATCTTGGCCGAGTTTGGCCAAGGCGCGGCGGGTTGGTGGCGGCAGGAGATCATGAAGGGAAGATCGCATGATTAATGGCTATATATAGACTTTTAAATAGTTTAATAGTCAATACATTGATATAAAACGTGCGCCATACCCGACCTGACCCTGATCACTGGACAGCCGGAGAACTCACTGGTCACTAGAATTGAAGCTCAGGGCGATCGCTTGGGCTTGGCCTACGTGTGCACCACTAGCAGCCAAAAATCACCCGCTAGACACCCGCTAAATGGCCCATTTTTGAGCTTATTTTTCAGAAATAAAAAATAGAGATAAACAAATTAACCATCTATTTAGCATTGGCTTATGCATCATTTAAAGGCCCAAGGAAGCCAGGTTCAACTCCCGCCACCTGCACCATTTTTATAATCCATCGTGCCCGTTCACGCCGATGGAGTTATTAAACGTACTCGGCGTGCGACTGAGAATGAGATCGCGGGCGAGCAGCGGAAATGTAGCGCGGCACTTCGTGGATTTTAATTTGGTCCTTAACAGAGGAAGCGGGCTAAAGCTGGGATTGTGGGGCTAGCACAATTGTGCTTTATTTGTGTCATGTCTGCAACTGCCATCCTCCGCACCCGGATTGACCCGCGCCGCAAGGCTCGCGTGGAAAAAATTCTCGATCAGCTCGGCATGACCTCGACGCAGGCAGTGAACATATTTTTCGCACAGATCGAGCGCCGCAGGGCCATCCCGTTTCCTCTGAGCCTCGAGGATAATAGCGACATCGCACCGCGGATTGAGCAGGTCGCAAAAGTTTGGGGCGACCTCGACCAGACGGACTTTTCACACTTAGACCAAAGATGAGCCCAATTGCTGGCGAACTCTACCTCATTGATCTTGGAATAGTGGGCAAGGTTCGCCCAGCCGTCGTCATTTCTCGGGAAGATCTGGACGCTCCCAGGACACTAACGATTTGCGCCCCGCTCACCACGGAAAATCGCGGATCAGACTACGAAGTGGCACTAGGTAAGCTAAAATTTCTTGATCAGGAATCGTGGGTGAACATCCAAGGAGTAACGAGTCTCGGCCACGAAAAATTGATCCGCCGGTTAGGGACGGCTGACATCTCCACAAATGGAGCAGCTTAAGACAGCCCTTAGTTTCGCACTCGATCTCTGAATCCTTTGGCTCGCATTCATCGGTCACCGGCGCGAAATAGATCGGACCTAAAGGCCCCGCTGTTTACATGTTTATATTCGTCATCATTGGCTTGGCGTATTTGCCGTTGCAGATTGCAGCATGGAAAAAATGGACGGGCCCATGGTTTTACTGGAGCTTTGCTCCTGCCGTGATTCCGATTAGCGGCTGCGCCTTTGGTCTAGTTAAAAACAGCAATCTTTGGCCATTTTGGGGGGTGTTTCTTTTTCCCTACAGCTTATTAACGCTAGGTCTTCTTTGGTTCTGTCGTTTCTTTATGGAGCGAAGAAAAAACCTGACTAGGAGCCATTGACCTGAAAACGCTCAACGCGTGTCCGTAATTTCCCGAGGAAGCACAGGTTTCATTTTAACGCGGGCCGGACCACTTAGTTTCCGCCCTCTCATTTACCGCTAAACCCCTCCCCTACGCCAATCTGGTTTCCCGTTCCTACTACCATGAATCGATTCACTTTCACCCTAGCGTTACTCCTCGCCAGCTCAACGCTCGAGGCCGCGGACGCACCCGTTTTAAAAAATGCAATCGTTTACCAAGAACCCGGCCGTTTTGGTGGCTGGCCCGCGAACAATGGCATCTGGGTGTGGGGCGACGAAATTGTCGTCGGTTTTATGCAGGGATATTTGAAAAATAACGCGCGGGGTCATGCGATCGACAGCCAGCAGCCAAATGTCACCCGGTTTGCTCGGAGTAAGGATGGCGGCCTGACGTGGAAAATCGAAGTCCCCACCTTTAACGACGTACCCGAAAAGGAAGGTGAAGGCACGGACTGTGTGAACGAGCTCGACTTCACGGCCCCCAACTCTGCGGTGGCGTTGCGAATGGTCTCCAGTGGCCGTGGGTTCTCGCGATTCTACTACTCACGGGATCGTGCGCAAACGTGGGAAGGACCCTATAAATTACCGCACTTCGAGCGCAAAGGCATCGCCGCCCGTACGGATTATTTGGTCGACGACGCAAAGACCTTAACCGCCTTCATCACCGCCTCGAAAGAAAACGGCCGCGAAGGCAGGACCCTATGCATTCGCACGAGCGATGGCGGCAAAACCTGGAATTTGGTTTCCTGGATTGGAGAGGAGCCAAAAGGTTTCAGCATCATGCCGTCGTCGGTACGCCTCTCACCTACCCGGATTCTCACGACGTTGCGGCAAAAAGAAGGCTCCGAACACTTCATCGACGCGTGGAGCTCGGACGATAACGGCCAAACTTGGCGTTTCTTGAACCGACCCGTGGAGAGTACCGGTAGCTCAAATGGCAATCCTTCGAGCATGATCAAACTCCGGGACGGCCGCTTGGTGATCACCTATGGATACCGCTCTGAGCCTTATGGGATTCGTGCGCGAATCAGCAGCGACCAGGGCGAGACCTGGGGCAAGGAAATCGTCCTGCGCAATGATGGCGGCTCGTGGGATCTCGGCTATCCGCGAAGCGTGGAGCGGGCCGATGGAAAGATCGTAACGGTCTATTATTTCAATGACCAGAAAGAGGGCGAGCGGTACATCGCGGCGACGATTTGGGACGCACGGTGAGAGCCTGATGCCTAACACGGTTCAAATCAGCGCGCCCGATCGCGCCCATGGAGTTACTCGACGTATCCGGCGCACGACCGGCAGTGAGATCGCGAGCGGGTTGCAGATGTTGAGCGCCGGCTCATAATTGCGACTGACTAAGTCCCCGCTAATTTGGTCCAACCGCTAATCAGCCGGAGGGGAAGGCAACCGCAGCGTCAGCTACTGTTCAGCTGCGTTAGCCGATACGACCAAGGGGGCCACTGGCAAAACCGGCACGGTCAATGGAGTAAATGACATGACGAGCCATCCTGCCGGCCATTTCGGCGTAGTGTTCGCGGTTAGTCAGATGGCCACCAATTTTCTCCATGGCGCGACGCGATCGGAGGTTGCCTTCCCCAACGATAAAAATGACCCGATCGAACTCGATTAGAGCATGACCCACCATCAGGGACTTAAGGGCTGCGTTGGTCGGACCACCCCAATAACTACGAGCGAGAAAGGTCCAGCCGATCTCGATCTCGCCGGGTTGGGCACGCGTGCGATCGAAGCGAGACGAGCCGATGAGTTCATTAGTCGCAGGATCGATGGCGACCAAGGCGCCGCCACTAGCCAAAGCGTCAGCAAAGAAGCGTCGGAACACCGGTTCCTGCCAACGATCATTGGCCGGATGGACGGCCCAGATCAGTGGGTCGCTTGCAACCGCATAGAGCGCTTGCCAGTCGTCTGCTAAAAGCGGGCGTAACTTAACGAGGGGATGCAGGAGTGATGGCTGCAGTGTTCGCATAAATCTAAGTGATGAGATTAATATTTTTTTTGGGCCACCCCTAAATTGCAATATGAGCATTACGGTGAAAGCCCCATCGTATCGGTTCGCGTTGTAACGATCAGCTTGGAGCGAGCTGGACCAAATAGAGCCTCCTCGTGAGACCATATGCGGCCAAACGAAAGGAACTAAATTATTAGCCAACAAAGAGCAGAAAGCATTCACTTACTGCAGGAGTCCGAAGGCGCTAAGTGGGGGCGTGCGGCATGCGACCGAGCATGAGATCACGGGCGGGGCGCGGGGTTAGCCGCTAACTCTTTAAGACGGTCTCGGAAGGCGTCGACTATTTCGCTGATCCAGGGATTTTCGAACCGTTTGCGAACGGTAAGTGCGAAATATTTTTCCGCCAAGCCAGGAACTCGGGCCATGAATTTGATCTGGCGAGACTGCAGTTCGCGCTCGACTACAATTTTGGAAACTAGCGCGAGGCCTTTACCGGATAAGGCGAGTAGGCGCATGAGGGCCATATCATCAACTTCAGCGCGCACCACCGGCTCGATATGCGCGGTAGCCAAAAGTGAATCAAAGTCGCCGCGCACGGGGCTTCGATGGCTGGGTAAAAACAACGGCTGATCGCGGAGATAGTAAGGAAATTTTAGCTTTGGTTTAGGTAAAAGACGACTACCCACCAAATATACCGGCACCTCACCTAGAGGATGATTAAAGACGTGAGTTCTTTTGTCTGCCCGCACTGGGATATGCGAAAGCACTAGGTCGAGGGTA
>RGAX01000065.1 GCA_009919985.1 Opitutaceae bacterium | reverse complement strand
CGCGACCGATCACCCAGATCTCACTTAACTCCGCCGGTGCTGGGGGTAGTTTCTTGGCCCAAGCCGCCAATGGACCAGCCTCCAACAACTCTCTTCGGCCGAGTAAAACTTGGACCCCATTCAAGCTGCCTTTTACCCCCTCGCCCACGATATTGCGAAATTCATCCACGTTAAGCTCGCGTACGCCGCGTGCCCGCGCATCTCGCACAATGGCACGCGCCAACGGATGTTCAGACTTGGCCTCTAGTGCATACGCCAACTCCATCACTTCCTGTTCTCTGCCTGGCGGAAAACTTTCGTAACCTACCACCGCGAGTTCACCGGTGGTCAACGTGCCCGTTTTATCTAAAGCCACGGCGTTAATATCTGCTAATTTCTCAATCGCTGCGCCGCCTCGAAACAACACGCCATGCCGCGCCCCCCAAGCAATTGCGGCCAAAATCGCAGAGGGAATCGATAAAACCAACGCGCATGGGCTAGCCACCACCAACAGCGTCATCGCACGATAAAATGCCGAACGTGTTTCCACCGTATTGGTGAATGCCGGCAAGCCATAGCCCAACCACCAAACTAAAAACATCAAGGTCGCGCCCGCCAACACGGCGTAGGTGTAGCCGGTGCCGAAGCGATCGGTGAAACGCTCACTCGGCGCTTTTAATTTCTGCGCGGTCTGAATCAGCCGGATAATTTTCTGTAACGTACTTTCCGCCGGCAGCCGAGTCACATCAAAATCAACCGCCCCCCACAGGTTAATCGTACCACTGAAAACCGGATCACCCTTAGCTTTTTCCACCGGCATGGCTTCACCCGTAAGCGCGGATTCATCGCTCGCGCTCGTACCACTAAAGATCGTTCCATCCGTCGGAAATGCGCCGCCCGGCTTCACGCGCACGCGTTGACTGATTTGGAGTTGTTCGACGGCGATTTCACGCTCGTTGCCCTCAGGGGTCACGACGATCGCCCACTTCGGCGCCGATTTGAGCAACGCACTTACCTCTCGCTGCGTACGATCTAATGCAAAAGCCTCCATCGCCCCCGAGGCCGAAAAAAGAAATAACAGCAGCACCGCTTCACTGTGCGCGCCGATGGAGACTGCGCCTGCCGCGACGATCAGCATCAATAAATGAATATCAACTTCGCCCTTCTTTATGTTAGCCCACGTATCGATGGCGGCATCCCAGGCACCCGCCACAAGCGCCGCGGCAAAAAAGATCCACGCCAACCACGTCAACCCCGGCACAAAATGATTCATCAAGCTACCCACGATGCCCGCTCCGCCGCAGATCAGCGCAAGTAAGGTTAGAAATTTCCATTCGGGTTGACCGGCGGCTTCCTGACCCACTTCAGGCCAATCCACTTCACGCCACTGCCAAAGTGTTTCGGCCGTCGAGCACGATTCGCGTCCCACCAACAGACGCGCTCCTTCATGTGTAAGTTTAAATCCAGCCGGCGCCACGACCGGAACCTGCGTCGCCAAGCGCTCCTCGATCGCCGCAATCGTAGATGCGAGTTTTTGACTAAAATTGGCTAAATCTACCTCACCCAATGTCGCCACCTCAACGGTCTGGGCCGCAGGATCAATCCGTACGGCGCTCACTCCGGGCTGCGTGCGCAAGAACGCCACCAATTCCTGCACCCATTTCCCGTCGATGTTAGCGTTAACGTTCATTTTAATAAAGGTATCTCAAGATCACGCGGCAGCAAATTCATTTGCGCAGCCCTTGCCTCAGCGCCGGCGCTCGTCGAAGTTCACAGGCCCATGATTGGACTCCGCGACGACCAAGCCTCAGCTCCTCCGCCCCCCAGCCGGGCGCCCGAGCTCGCCGCGAAAATCTTTGCCGAGGGCGGCTGGCTCCACGTCGGGCTTAAACTCGAACATCGCCCGCAACAGGAAACCATGGCCCGCGCGATAGCCTCCTCACTCAAAGGCGATGAATCGCTTCTGTTCGAAGCCGGCACCGGCGTGGGTAAATCTCTAGCCTATTTGGTCCCGGGCATCATCCACGCCGTCGATCAGCAACGCCAACTGATCGTTTCCACGCACACAATCTCCCTGCAGGAACAACTCGAAACCAAAGACCTGCCTTTAGTTCGTCGGCTGTTTCAATCAAACCCAGCCCTTGCCGGTTACGCCGATTTCCGCTCAGCCGTACTACTGGGAAAATCAAATTACCTTTGCCCCACCCGTCTAGTGCAGACCCTAAGCGATCGCGCTAATCTTTTCGCCGATGCCGATTACGACGAATTGCAGCGCATCGCCGGCTGGGCCGAAACCACCGATTCTGGCCTGCGCCACGACCTCCGCCCACCGCCCCGCGCGGAGGTCTGGGATGCCGTCAACGCCGATTCGTCGTCGTGCTCGCGCAAACACTGCGACTGCGAAAAATGTTTTTATCAACGCGCCCGCGGCCGCATCCGCACGGCGCATCTTATCATCGTCAACCACGCGCTGCTCTTCGCCCTCGTCAACGCCGGTGGCGCCATGGCGCAAGGGGCCAGCGGACCCGAAGCACGCGGCGTGTTATTTCCAGGGGATTTTCTAGTCCTGGACGAGGCCCACACCGTTCCGGAAGTGGCTACCGCCAATTTTGGACTCTCGCTTAGCAGTTACGGGGTCGAGCGCGCGTTGAAATATCTTTATAATCCGCGCACCAAACGCGGACTCCTGCGTAAACTCGGCGGTTCCGAAGGCCAACAGCTCGTTAGCGACGCACTTGACGCGTCCAAGCAATTTTTTGATTTCGTCAGTACGACCCTACTCGCTGCCCGTACCGTAGTCCGCGTGCGCGAAGCTGGCGTAGCGGAACCCACTCTCGACGGCCCTCTTGGCGCTCTGCAACGACTCGTCGGAAAAATCGCCGACAAGCTCGACGAGGGCCGCGAGCGCGACGAACTCCTCGAGCAAAAAACCCGTCTAAAAGGACTCCAAGCCGGCCTCACTGAATGGCTTAATCTGGCCGCCGAAGGCCATGTCTACTGGGCGGAGCGCGGCGGCCGTAAACAGACCATCGTGAGCCTCCGCAGCGCCCCGATTGATGTCGCTCCAGCCCTGCGAGAGCACCTTTTCGGGTGTGGGGTGAGTGTGATCTGCACGAGCGCCACGCTCGCACTTGCCGGGGACATCGCGGCCTTTGCGAATCGTCTTGGAGCCAATCAAGCGCGCACGCAGATCGTGCACTCGCCGTTCGATTATAAATGCAACATGCGCGTCTACATCGCGGCCGACGTGCCCTTGCCCACCCCGCAAGAGGCTAAACTCTCGCTCGAAGCACTAACCGATTACATCCGTTTTTGCGTGCACGCCGTCCAAGGCGGCACCCTCGTTTTATTCACTAGTTACACGGATATGCGCGCCGTTGCCGCAACCCTCGAAAGTGAATTTCGCACTTCAGGCCGACCGTTTCTAATGCAAGGAGCCGACCTCTCACGAACTGAACTAGCCGAACAAATGCGAAATCTCGGCAACGCCGTGCTCTTTGGCACCGACAGTTTTTGGACCGGGGTTGATGTGCCCGGAGACGCGCTCGCACAGGTCATTATCACGCGATTGCCCTTCGATCCCCCGACCCATCCCATCACCGAGGCAAAAACGGAGTGGATCCGCGATCACGGCGGCAACCCGTTCAACGATCTCACCCTACCCGACGCACTCATCAAATTCCGCCAAGGAGCGGGCAGGCTGATACGCTCCCAATCCGACAGAGGCGTGATCACCATTCTTGATTCGCGCGTCCTAGCCAAGAGCTACGGCCGGCTCTTCCTCCAGTCCCTACCACAGCCTGAAGCGACGCGCATAACCCGCGAAACCCGAGCGGACTTATTCCAGCCTTTTACTTAAGTTAAGCGACGCATAGGGTGAGTGTAGTTATTCATGACTATTTTTCGCTACGCGACCTTGAACGACATAGGCCGTGGCCAACTTGAAAATCTAGCCCCCACAAATGCTCCCTCGCAGTAATCACTTTTCTGTACTTGTAGAACGCGCGCCCGACAACGAACTCTTTCGCTTTAGTTTAGCTCAGGCCCTTCTCGCCGAAGCCCGTCCAGATGAAGCGGCTCCGCATTTCGCGTTTTGTGTCGCGAAAAAAAACGACTGGATGATGCCACGCATCCTACTTGGTAAAATCTATCTCGGCGCCCATCGAAAAGACGAAGCGCGCCTTCTGCTGGAAGCCGCACTTACCTTGGCCGTCGACCAGGCGCACGAAGAGCCCGAGCACGAACTCCGAGCTCTCTTAGCCGATCTTCGCTAAAGCCTCCGAGGCCGGGTTTGATACCGTGGCCGTAAAGCAAAAAAAACGGCGACCAAAGTCGCCGTTTAAATTAAGAATTTTTTATTAATTTCAAGCCGGACTGGGCGACGGCGCCGCTCCACCCGGAGTAATCACATCCTCAGGCTCAGACTTTTCCGCAGGCTTTTTATCCGAGTTTTTTTCCTCCGGCTTGATCACAACCGCCGTGATAACCGGCGAACGCAGTTCACCAAATTGAAGAATTTCCAAGACGTGTTTACCTTCGATCGTCTCGTGCTCGAGCAACGCCTCTGCAACTTTATTCAAGGCAGCACGATGCTCCGTGATGATTTGCGTCGCCCGCGTGTATTGCTCGCTGATAATCCGATGGATTTCAGCATCGATTTTACGGGCTGTTTCTTCGGATACATTTTCGGAACGAGTAATCTCACGACCAAGAAAAACCGTATCTTGATTATCACCAAAGGCGATCGGCCCGAGCGGACTCATACCCCAATCGCAGACCATATGGCGTGCAATTTTAGTCACTTGTTTGATATCACCGGCGGCACCACTTGAGATATCACCCAAGACTAACTCCTCCGCAATCCGACCACCCAAGCCCATGGCTATTTGATTTAGCATGCGCTTCATCGCATGAGTGAGCTGATCTTTTTTGGGAATAAACATCGTGCTGCCCAAGCTACGTCCACGCGGAATGATCGTAACTTTATGCACTGGCAAAGTACCATCGTCCAAGACGCCCTGCACTAAAGCGTGGCCGGCCTCATGATAAGCGGTGAGTTTCTTTTCTTCGTCATCCATTAAGCGCCGACGCTCACGGCCGAATTGCACTTTTTCGCGCGCATCATCGACATCGATCATTTCGACTTTTTTCTTATTACGACGGGCAGCCAACAGAGCGGCTTCGTTCAATAGATTCGCCAACTCGGCACCCGAAAGCCCAGGCGTGCCACGAGCAATCACCGCGAGATCAACCGAATCGGACAAATTGATCTTTTTGGCGTGTACGCGCAAAATTTGTTCACGCCCAATCATATCGGGTAAATCCACGTAAATCTGGCGATCGAAACGACCCGGCCGAAGCAATGCACTATCCAGCACATCGGGACGATTTGTGGCCGCAATGATGATAACGCCCTCGGTGGTGTCGAAACCGTCCATTTCAACGAGCAGTGAATTCAAGGTTTGCTCACGCTCATCATTGCCTCCGCCTACGCCGGCACCACGCTGGCGACCCACGGCATCGATTTCGTCAATAAAGATCAGGCAAGGTGCGCTCTTGCGACCTTGTTCAAACATGTCGCGCACACGACTCGCGCCGACGCCCACAAACATTTCCACAAAATCTGAACCGGAAATGCTAAAAAACGGGACATCAGCCTCTCCAGCGACCGCCTTGGCGAGCAGGGTTTTACCCGTACCAGGCGAACCGACCATCAAAATACCACGCGGAATCCTTCCGCCCATCTTGGTGAACTTTTTCGGATCCTTCAGGAATTCGACGACTTCGCTTACTTCTTCTTTGGCTTCATCACAACCGGCCACATCGGCAAACGTGATTTTATCGCGATCGCGGGTGAGTAATTTAGCGCGACTCTTGCCGAAACTCAAAGCCCCGCGACCAGCCTGTTTAAGTTGGCGCACGAACAGAAAATACAACAACCCGATAATCAGCACAAACGGGACGACCTGAACCAAAATCGAAGCTAGCATCGTCTGGCTTGGTTGCTCGGAGAATTTCTTAGATTTCTGCAAACGCTCCATGTTCGCATCCGTCAGACGCCCGGAAGCCACGAAGGTGTTGGTTTCGAGCCCAGCTTCTGTTTTGAGCACTTTCTTATCTAGTTCACCACGGATCTCGACGCCATCACGGCCACCGGAAGCATCCGGACGAATCACGCCCTTAGTGACTTCGCCCGCCTCAGCCTTCTCTACGACGTCTTGGATCGTAACCTTAGCCGGTCCTGTCGTAATGCCGGGTGACCAGACCAACAGCGACACCACCGCCGCAAAAATCGCGAGCCAGATGAAGAGCACCTTGGGCTGAAAGCGTTCAGGCGGCAGGTTTTTGATCGTACGACGGGACTTTTTGTTGTTATCAGGTTCGGACATTTCTTTAGGGACTGTTAGCGAAACGTGTATGTTCCGCCGAGATAAGTCAATTGAACCGCCTTGGAAAAAGGCGCCTGGATTCAAGCCGCCCCAAAACTCGTTTTTGCAACGACAAACGGCCTTTGTTGATCACCGCAAAAGCGGACAAACCCAGACTCTGCCGCGTCGGCTCTCCTCGCTCGGTAGCTGCCAGCAAAAGCTCAAACGCCTGCCGTGAGAGTTCAAAGCGCTCAGCTTGCCGCGCCAACCAGCGATGCAATGCCCGCCGCACGACCGCCCGCGGCATGTCACGCAAGCGCGCCAAGTTCAAACTCCCAGCCGCGTTGATTGCCCCGATTCGATCGACCCAGCGCTCCAGCGCCACATCGTCCTCTTCCAGTAATTGTCGCGATAAAGCCGCGCCCGCCAAAGCATCCCGGCCCGCGGCATCACACCAGATTGGCACCACCGTTTTCCTGACTCGATTACGAAAGAAAGCTTCGCCCGAGTTACTGGGATCTTCTCGCCAAGGGACACCGGCTTTGAGCAACGCCGCGCACACTTCCGCCTTTTTCAACGTTAACAACGGTCGCACATGAATCCGACCTGCTAGGTGTTCGTGTATCGCCCGCGGCGCAGCTAAACCCGCTGATCCACTTCCGCGCGCAAGTCGCATCAACATTGATTCGGCCACATCATCCTGCTGATGACCGAGCCAAAGCACCTTCATCCGTCGCAGCCGCATCGCGTCTTCAAAAAAATCAAATCGGGCGGCGCGCCCCGCGGCCTCGCCGGCCGTTTTCAACGGCTGCGCCCAATACCCCGTA
The DNA here is from genome assembly GCA_009919985.1 of Opitutaceae bacterium. Taxonomy (GTDB): domain Bacteria; phylum Verrucomicrobiota; class Verrucomicrobiia; order Opitutales; family Opitutaceae; genus Tous-C4FEB. The sequence continues at coordinate 5,366 of RGAX01000065.1, read as the reverse complement.
ACCAAAGGCACGCCTAAGCCCGCACACAAACGTCGACAAAATACGGCATCTAAGTGCGACTCGGCGCCCCGCAACCGATGGTCAAAATGAAACGCCACCAATCGCCCGCGCCGCTCCGGCCAATGCGCCCATAGCAACAACAGCAACGCTACCGAGTCAGCCCCGCCTGAAAGCGCCACACCCCAGCGCTCACGCGGAGCACGTGCAGCCGCCCAGGCCAACACTGCAGGCTGTAAATGTTCTCGGGGAATCACCACGCCAAGAAGCCCCGCGCGCCGCTGCGATAAAGTCGGGCGGCTCTTCATGGTCGAAAAAATGGGGCGCTACTACTCCACCAAGCGATCAGGCAAAGCTAAGATACTCTTTGCCGAAATAAGGCACCAATGCCGCTGGGATTTTCACGCGACCATCCGGCTGAAGGTTATTTTCAAGCAACGCCGCAAGTACGCGTGGTACGGCCAAGGCCGAGCCGTTGATTGTATGCACGAGCTCGGGTTTACCGTTCTCCTTCGCGCGGAAACGAATCTGCGCGCGGCGAGCTTGAAACGCCTCGAAATTCGAACAGCTCGAAACTTCGAGCCAGCGCTTCTGTCCGGCGGACCAGACTTCGAGATCATATTTTTTCGCCTGCGCGAAGCCCACGTCACCACCACACATTAGCAATACGCGGTAGGAAAGACCCAGCTTCTGCAACAAGCGCTCGGCATCACCGCGCAACTTGTCGAGTTCGTCGTAACTCGTTGATGGATGGACCCATTTTAACAGTTCGACTTTGTCGAATTGATGCAAGCGATTGAGCCCGCGCACATCTTTGCCGTAGCTGCCGGCTTCGCGTCGGAAACACGGCGTGTAGGCGCAGCGATAAATTGGGAGCGCACTTTCCTCGACGATTTCATCGCGGAAGAAATTTGTGAGCGGGACCTCAGCGGTGGGGACGGCGTACAACGGATCCGAGGTCTCGTACATTTGACCTTCTTTATCGGGCAATTGTCCAGTGGCCGTGGCGCTCTCGGCGTTCACGAAAATAGGCGGCGAAACTTCCGTGTAACCCGCCTTGGCGTTCTCATCCAAAAAGAAATGCAACAGCGCCCGGACAATTCGTGCACCGTCGCCGACGTAGAATGGAAAACCGGCCCCCGTGACCTTAGCGCCTCGGGCGAAATCAAAAAGTTTCTCAAAGCCAGGAATCTCCCAATGCGGCAGAGCGTGGGGCTTGGGTTCATCGTGCGAACCGTGGAGCGAAAAAACGACATTATCCTCGGGCGTGCGTCCCTCGGGCACGGAGGCGTGCGGCAGATTGGGCAGCGAAAGCATCGCCTGACGGAATTTTTCCTCCGTCTCTTTGAGCTGAGTTTCACGCTCTTTTGCCTGGGCGGATACCGCCTTCATCTCCTGGACTTTGGCGATGAATTCAGGCGAGCCCTTGGGCAAGGCAGCCATCGCGGTGTTGGCAGCCTTCTGCGTGCTGCGCAACTGCTCGACTTCTTGGAGTTGAGCGCGCCAAGCCGCATCGACGGCGAGCACCGCGTCGAGATCGACCTTAAGGTGTTTTTTAGCAAGGGCGGCGCGAACCAGATCAGGTGTTTCGCGAATAAGTTTTGGGTCGAGCATTGGAAAATAGGTTTAGTAAAAATCAGCGGATGAAACGAGCACGCGCACGTTCAAGGCGCGCGTAAACATCTTTGACCGGGAGCAGCTTGAGGTCACCGACAGGCGCCTGAATCACAAAATTCGTCGGGCCATTCAATGGGTACGGGCCAAAAAGTCGCGGATCAGTCGGACCGAAAATACCAAAAGTGCGCACACCTTGAGCCGCCGCGAGATGCATCGGGCCGCTGTCATTGGTGATCACCCAGTCCGCCCGACGAATCAGGGCCGGCAGCGAAACGAGGCTAGTGTTACCCGTGAGATTAAGAAATTGATTCGGCGAAAACGAATTTCGATCGGGTAAATAATTGCTTCCTGCCCAAACAACTTTGCGCGAACGATCTTCCTTTAAGATCATTTCAGTGAGCTGCTTGAATCCACCCCAGCGTTTCTCCACGCGGCGACTGTCAGGAAACATCAAAATCGGTTTCGCGCCTCCACGTCCATCGGCGAATTTTAGATTCAAGCTCTCGGCCTCGCGAAATTTCACCGTGCCACTGAGTTCCGCTTTTACACCGAGCACGGGGCAAAACTGCAGTAAAATATCGAGTGCGTGGCTGCGACGCCCGTCTGGGGGCAAGGGTACTTTTTCGTCGTAAAAAATGCCCGCCATCTCGCGCGCATCGGTACGCCCGATTTTTTTCTTGGCCAAGGCACGCTTGGTCATAAGCCCAGTGCGGAGCAGGCCTTGAAAATCGAAAACGTAGTCAAACTTCGTCTTACGAACCTCGCGCATGAGCTTGAGAAACGACTTCGCCCCACCAGTGCGCTCGAAAATATAAACTTGGTCGACCGCATCGCAGATGCGCACCAAGGGCGCGAACATCTCACGCACGATCCACGAAATACGCAGATCTTTGCACTGCGCCTTTAGCGTCGTGGCGACCTGGAGGCCGTGCACGATGTCGCCGAGGGATGAGGGCTTGATGATGAGAAGTTCGGTCATGCGATAGGCGCCGTTTGAAAGAGAATCTGCTTTTAACTGCGCGAGGGTTACGTTTGATGGTCTTTTCCGGCCAAAATCAAAGCCAAATCCCGCGCGCGTGCTCACTCTTCTGCTCCAGACTCTCGGTTGGCTCATCGCTCATACGCCTGAAGCCCTGCTCCGCCTGCTCTCGGCGAGGCTCGGAGATGCGCTGTATTTTGGCCTACCCCGCCGGCGTCGTCTGGCCCTTTCCAATCTCCACCACGCCTTCCCCCAGCACCCGGCAGCCTGGCACCGGGCGATAGCCCGGGAAAGTTTCCGCCGGTTGATCGAAACCGGTCTATTATCACTAGCGACGCCGTTTCTCGACGAAGCGCGCTTGCGTACGATTGTGCGCGCTTCGCCAGCACTTTTAGAGGCTTACGCCGGTCACCGCGCAAATCCGGCGGCAACGTTGATCTGCTCGCCCCATATTGCCTATTGGGAAGTTCAAACCGCCCAGCCACTGATCATTCCAGGACCGTTTCCGGAATTCGGGACGATTTTCCGTCCGCTCGATAATCCCACCGCCAACGCGTTTATCGTCAAATCTCGCGAACGCTTCGGTATGAAACTGCTTTCGCGGAAACAAGGTTTCGCCGAAGGGCTCAAGATTTTACGACGCCAGGGCATAATCGGGTTGTTGTTCGATCAAAACGCCGGATTGCAGGGCGCTCTCACGACGCTCTTTGGCCGCGTATGCTCGACCACCGAATTACCGGGCTTGATGGCCGAAAAATTTTCCGCGCGCGTATATGGTATTTTTCCACGGCGTCTCGGCTTTTGGCGCGTGGAGATCGGCTGCTCGATTCTTTCACACGACAACACGACAGCCGGAGTCACGCTCGCGCTTAACCGTTGGCTAGAACGGCTTCTTACTAACGACGACAACCTTTGCGCCTCTTGGCTCTGGTCGCATGATCGTTGGCGCAATCAAGACATACCTGCCGCACGCTTCCGGCTAGCAGCCAAACGCGATCTTCTCGCCGCCGACCTCGCTGCGCGCTCATTAACCGCGCTGCCTCGCCGCACGCGCATTTTTATCCGGCTTCCGAACTGGCTCGGTGACGTCGTAATGGCGTTGCCACTGCTCCGCGCGCTGCGCCAGTCCCGACCGGACGCCGAAATCACGCTCATCGCCGCTCGCGCCTTTTTGCCTCTGCTTCGCGACTGGCACGTCGCCGATCATCTCGAAGCCCTGCCAGCGCGTGGCGCCGGCTATTTTCTGCATTTCTGGCGTATGCGCGCGCGCTATCCTGACGTCGTTTTGCTTTTCACCAACTCACTGCGCGGCGATCTCGAAGCTTGGCTCATGCGCAGCCCGCAACGCTTTGGCCTACTGCGACCCGGACGCTCCCGCCCACTGCTGACGCACACATATCAAGTCCCCGCCGACTTCGACGAAAAGACGCATCACCAACTCGAGTTATGGGAAAAATTCCTACGACATTTCGGACTCGCGTGCGCCCTGGATCGTTCCGCGCTTCTCGCCCATCTCGCTTCGCCCAGCAGTCGGATCGGGCTGATTCCCGGCTCCGAAAACACCCCCGCGAAACGCTGGCCCATCGCGCATTGGCGCGCTCTGATCGCCGGATTGCCCGAAGCTTCATTTGAACTTTTCGGCACCGCCCGCGACGCCGCGATCACGAATGAAATTGCCGCCGGGTTTGATTCCGCGCGAGTCACCAATCTCGCCGGCCGCACCGATCTTCCGACCTACGTTAAACACCTCAGCGCCTCCCGCCTGTTGGTGACCAACGACACCGGCGGCATGCATCTTGCCAACGCCCTAGGCGTCCCACTCATCGCACTTTTTGGCCCCACGAATCCCGTTCGTACCGGGCCGGTATACGCCACCCCCGCGCACATCATGCAACCACCTGATTGCGCGCCGACCGGCGGCGGCGCGCTCATCGATCTCACGCCAGCTAGCGTCATTACGGCGGTGAAAAAAAAATTATCGTTCGCGCCCGAGCAATCAGCATATCCGCCAACGGTTTGACTCGCGCCTCAACCCACGCCCCACTCAAGCCCACTGCCGTGCCCCTCCTAAACGTCCAAGATCTCCGCACTCATTTCCACACGCGCAATGGCATTTACCGCGCAGTCGACGGTGTGAGTTTTAGCGTCGAGCGCGGAGAGACGCTAGGCATCGTCGGCGAATCAGGATCGGGCAAATCCGTTACCTGCTACTCGATCATGGGGCTCATCCCTCAGCCCCCCGGCCGTATCGTCAGCGGCACCGCTATCTTTGACGGCATCGACCTTCTAAATTGCTCGCCCCGCCAAGCCCGCTCCATCCGCGGCAAGCGCGTCTCAATGATCTTCCAGGATCCGATGACTTCGCTTAATCCGTTCCTGCGAGTCAGCGAGCAAATCATCGAGCCACTCCTCATCCACGAGAACATCTCGCGTCGCGACGCCCTGGCTCGCGCCCTCACGATGCTTGAAGAGGTCGGCATCAACGATGCCGCGCTCCTCCCACGCCATCTCCGGCGCGGGACCGTCGAACGCGACCTGTTCGAGATGCGCCTCGCGCGGCGAGCCCACGGGCACGCCGACGCTCGTCGATGCACAGCGGTCGGTGTCGACGACCAGGTTGATCGCGGTGCCGCCCAGTCGCCTGGCGTAGGCATCGATTGCAAAGTTCTTCAGCCACACGCCGGGATGAAACAGTTCCGGTTGATGGCCACCCATCACGAGCGGCCGCGCGATCCAGTCGGCAACGTCGGTGGGCCGGTCGACGTCGCGATAG
>RGAX01000064.1 GCA_009919985.1 Opitutaceae bacterium | reverse complement strand
TTTTTTGCAAGAAGGCGGCTCGAATGATGCAGCCACCGCGGAAGATCTGGGCAATTTGGCCAAAGTTAAGCTTCCAGCCGTATTCGCCCTGTGCGGTACGCATGAGTTGGAAGCCCTGAGCGTAGGAGCAAATTTTTGAGCAATAAAGCGCATCATGGATGGCTTTGATGAGCTCTTTCTTCTTCGTCGGGGAAACCTTTTTAACCTTGGGGCCTTTGAGGACCTTCGAGGCAGCGACGCGCTCTTCCTTGATGGCGGAGATGCAGCGGGCGAAGACGGATTCGGCGATCGTCGGGGCGGGCACGCCCATGTCTAGGGCGTTGACGGAGGTCCATTTGCCGGTGCCTTTTTGGCCGGCGGTATCGAGGACGATATCGACGAAGGGCTTTTTGGTCACGGGGTCTTTCTGCTTGAGAATGTCGGCGGTGATTTCGACCAGGAAGCTGTCGAGCGCGCCTTTATTCCAAGCGGAGAAGATTTCGCCCATCTCGGCCGGCTTGAGGCCAAGCAGGCCCTGCATAAGCGAATAGGCCTCACAGATCATCTGCATATCGCCATACTCGATGCCGTTGTGAACCATCTTAACGTAGTGGCCGGCACCGTTTTCGCCGATGTAGGTGGTGCAGGGAACGCCGCCTTTGACGGGTTTGCCGGGGGTGGCGCCCATGATGGGTTTGCCGGTCTTCTTATCGACCTTGGCGGCGATGGCGGTCCAGATCGGCTTCAGTTCTTCCCAAGAGGATTTCTCGCCGCCGGGCATGAGGGACGGGCCGAAGCGGGCGCCTTCTTCACCGCCGGACACACCAGAGCCGATGAAGCGGAGGCCTTTTTCCTTGAGCGCTTTTTCGCGGCGGATCGTGTCGGTCCAGAGGGCGTTGCCGCCGTCGATGATGATGTCGTTGGGCGCGAGGAGCGGGATGAGGCCGTCGATGACGGCGTCGGTGGCTTTGCCCGCTTGAACTAAGATCACAATCTTGCGCGGGAGCGCGAGCGACTGGACGAATTCTGACAGCGATTTGCTGCCCACCACCCCGCCCGGGGTGCCGGGGTTTTCCGCGACAAATTTTTCGGTTTTCTCGACCGTGCGGTTATAAACCGAGATCTGGAAGCCGTGGTCGGCAATATTGAGAGCGAGGTTCTGACCCATCACGGCGAGTCCGATGAGTCCGATGTCAGAGTGCGTTTTGACCATAAAGAGGTCGTCTTATTAGCCTGCTTCCGGCCTGAAACCAACCCGTTTTTACAATTAGCCTTAAAAATTCCGTCTTGGCAGAGGGCGCCCAACCCGAATGCGCCTTTATTAACCTAGCTGAACGGGCGCACTTTTCACGGTAAAATCGTCTGAACTAAATCATTATCAAGTTTTTAGCTGATGAGCGAAGTCTCCGCGAGTGGCGCAATTAATCCAGACCGTGGCTCCGTCGCCGTAGTGTTCTTTTTTCCAAATCGGCACGCGCGCTTTGGCCTCATCGATAAGATAACGGCAGGCATCAAACGCCGCCCCCCGGTGCGCGGCGGTCACGCCGACCCACACCGCGAGCTCGCCGATTTTGAGGGCACCCACGCGGTGCACGCAGACGGCGCCACGGATCGCGAACCGCTCCCGGGCTTCCGCCAGGATTCGCAACCCTTCTTTTTGCGCGAGGGGTGCGTACGCTTCGTAATCAAGCGCGACCACAGGTTGGCCTTCGTTATGGTCACGCACCCAGCCTTCAAACGTCACACACGCGCCCGCGTGCGCATCTGCGAGCGAGCGTTGCAAAACGGCGGAATCGAGAGGCTCGGTCGAAATGCGAAACATTTTAAAAAATATAATCTCTGGGCTATCTGTCCTGTTTAACCCCCAGCTACGGGCGGAATAAATACCACTTTTTGCCCGTCGCGCAACGGCGCCTCCCAAGCGACAAATTCTTCATTCACGGCTGCCCGCACTCGATCGCGTGGCAGCGTAAAACCATAGCGGTCGCGCAACTCTTCGTACAGCGCGGCGGCGGTGGCGGCGTGAGTCGCGAGGGTTTCATGCGCAAGGCCGCGTTGCTCCCTCAGGATGGCGAAATACTGGATGTGGACGGTGATCATGCGATGGGGGTTGGCCCGCGAAAATCGCTTTTGCCACCAGTTTTTTCTAACAGTCGCACGTCTTTAATGACAATATCATGGCTCACAGCTTTGCCCATATCGTACAGCGTCAGCGCGGCGATCGTTGCGCCGGTGAGCGCCTCCATCTCGACGCCCGTCTTCGCATGGGTCTCTGCGCGACAGGTGATCAAAACCTCCGTCGAGCCATCCGCTGCGGGCGCTTTGTTTTCAATCGTGATTTTACAATCATCCAGCGGGAGCGGATGACAGAGCGGGATGAGTTCGCTGGTGCGCTTGGCTCCCATGATTCCAGCTAGAATCGCGGTCTGAAACACCGGTCCTTTCTTCGTCGCAATATCGCCGTCGCGCAGCAACGCCGCCAAAGCCGCGGGCAATACCACAATAGCCCTAGCCTGCGCCACACGGTGCGTCACAGACTTGGTGCCAACATTGACCATCGCGGGCTGACCTTGGGCGTTGAGGTGAGAAAGCATATTTTGTGAACGTTTATCCGGCAATTCGCTACGCGTAAAGTCGAGCCTGCGACGAAATCACATCCAAGGCGTAAACGGTACGATCGTACCCGCACCAAATTCAGCTCTATCGGCGGGTAACTCGATAAAACCATCGGTATCAATCAACCCCGCGAAATCCCCCGAGGTATTCACCCGCTCCGGTTTAGCGAGCAACTCCGCCTGGGGACCGCTGCTTAAAGTCACCGGCAACAAATACGCGAGTTTCGGTGGAAACACCACCGGCTCCGCCAATGCCACCATCCGCTGTGTTACCGCAGACGCGCCACTCGCATACGCCAGCGCCGGCAACACGTAGCGATGTAAGCAGGTATAACTCGAAACCGGATTCCCTGGTAGTGCAAAGACCGGCGTCGCCCGCGAGCTCAGCCCAAACCAAAACGGTTTACCCGGGCGCTGCGCTACGCCGTGAAATATTTTTTTCACGCCCTGCCGATCAAGTTCGTCGGGTAAAAAATCAAATTTCCCTTTTGAAACGCCGCCCGTGATTAACACCACGTCGTACTCCGCTAGGATATGCCATAGCAGGTGCTCGATCTCGTGCCGCACATCGTGCATATGATAACGCTCCACCCGCGGATAACCCGCCTGAATCAACGCGGCCCGCAACGCATGGTCATTGCTCCGCCGAATCTGATGCGGCGCGACAGCCCCTTCGACTTCCACCAGCTCATCCCCCGTGGAAATCACGGCAATTTTTGGCGACGCTGCGACGGTTAGCTTCGCATGCCCGCACGAAGCGGCCACCGCGATTTCTCTCCCACTGATGCGCGTACCGGCGCGTACCATCACCTCACCGCAGCGGTGATCACTACCTCGCCGATGAACAGAGTGCCCGGCCAAAAATTTTCCCGCCTCTTTATTCACCGTGATCGTGGCACCGTTCGCGTCGCGCGTGGTTTCCTCGTAGGGTACCACGCAATCCGCGCCCCTCGACAACACCGCACCAGTCATAATTTCCACGCTCACATCGGGCGCCGCCCCCAGTGTGCGGGGCAACATCCCCGCGGCTTGCACGCCCTCGATGCGAAATTGCCGCGTCCCCGCCGCGAGCGCGGCGGCCTTAAGCGCATAGCCGTCCATCGTCACTCGATCGAACGGCGGCAAATCGCGATCCGCGCGCAAATCCTCCCTTAAAATACGACCCTGCGCCGCCGCGAGTGGGCAATCCTCTCGGAGAAAGAGGGGCATATTTTCGCGGATTAACCGCTCGGCTGCGCTGGGCGTGAGCATGGGCAACGCGTTTCTGTGCGGGAAAGGGCCGTGGCGGCGACTGCAAATTCTCAAAACGCATTCGATCCAAACGCGCCTTTAGAAAAAGTTCGTCGTTTCCTTTGCCTTCAAACCTGCGCCACATTCGTTCTAGTTCATGTCCGGCTCCCGCGATCAATTCCAACGCCAGCTCCGCGATCTACGCATCTCGGTGACCGACCGTTGCAATTTTCGTTGCCCGTATTGCATGCCGAAAGAGGTCTTCGGCCCTGGCCACGCGTTCCTGCGCGATCCGCAGCTCATGTCCCTCGGCGAACTCACCCGCATCGCCCGAGCCTTCACTTTGCTCGGCGTCGAAAAAATCCGTCTCACCGGCGGCGAACCGCTCCTGCGCCCAGATGTACCCGACCTCGTCGCCGCGTTGAAACACGACCTGCGTCTGCCCGATGTCGCTCTCACCACTAACGGTTGGCTCCTCGAAAAACTCGCACCCGCGCTCCGCACCGCCGGCCTTGATCGCATCAATGTCTCCGTCGACTCCCTCGATGACACCACCGCCGGAAAACTCAACGGTCTCGGCTTTAGCGTCGCCCGCGTCCTGCGCGGCATCGATGCCGCCGCAGCCCTCGGCCTGCCGGTAAAAATTAACTGCGTCATCCAACGCGGCGTGAATGACGGCGAACTTCTCGAGCTGTGCGAATATTTCCGTACGCGCGCTCACACGCTGCGCTTCATCGAGTTCATGGACGTCGGCAACACCAACCACTGGTCTGCCGAACGCGTCGTGCCCGCCCGGGAACTCGTCGCCCGTATCGCGGCCCGTTGGCCACTCGAGCCGGTCGGCCCCGCTTATCGCGGCGAAGTTGCCGCACGTTACCGCTACACTGACGGGCGCGGCGAGATTGGCCTGATCAGTTCCGTCACCGAACCATTTTGCCGCGACTGCCATCGCGCGCGACTTTCGGCCGACGGTAAACTTTTTACCTGTCTTTTCGCGTCGCTGGGTTGGGACGTGCTCGGTTGTTTGCGCGCCGGTGCCGATGACGCCGAACTTGCCGCTTACATCGCTCGCATTTGGCGAGGGCGCGAAGATCGCTACAGCGACGAACGCGCAGGCTTGCTCGCCGCCGGAGAATCCCGCGCCAAGATCGAGATGAGCTACATCGGCGGCTAAAATCCCCCTCCCCAGCGACCCATGAAGATCACCGATATTCCCTTCGGCACCACCGACTGGAGCACCGTTGAAGTCACGGAACATGTAGGCACCACCGGCAAAGCGTTTTGGCGCACTCGGCAGTTTGGCCATATTCGGGTTCGTCTTCTGGAATACACGCCCGGCTACCTCGCCGACCATTGGTGCGAGAAAGGCCATATTTTGTTCTGTCTCGAGGGCCAACTCGACACGGAACTCGCGGATGGCCGAAAGTTCACGCTCACCCCCGGCATGAGTTATCAGGTCGCCGATCAAGCAGAGCCGCACCGCTCTTGCACCGCTTTGGGGGCGAAACTTTTCGTCGTCGATTAGGCCGCCCGCTCGCGGGCCGTCGCCAATATCTTCTGCAACGCCGCGAAATCTTCGTCGCGTGAACCGCTCTGGATCACGAACTCAAACTTCGGCGCCTCCAGCAATTCAGCCTCCGCGGTCGCCATGCGCCGCGCAATTTCTGCTTCGTCGTCTTGTCCGCGCCCGCGGATGCGCGCCACCAATTGTTCGTGATCGAGCAAAATGAAAATCGTCGCCATCGCGCGTTGTAACGCGATCGAGTGCTCTGCCGCGCGCCGCAGGCTGTTCACGCCCTGTACATCCAGATTGATCGCGAGACTTTGGCCGCGTTTAAGCGGTTCCAACACGCTCGCAGCCAACGTGCCATAGCGCCGGTCGCCATGGACCCAGGCCCATTCAAGAAACTCATCCGCCGCGATCTTCGCGTCGAATTGCTCCGGCGTGAGAAAATGATAATGCACGCCATTCACCTCGCCCGGGCGCGGCGCGCGCGTCGTCGTAGTGATGACGCGCTCGAAACCCGGTTCTTCTTTGACGATGCGCTCGCACAACGTGCTTTTGCCCGAGCCCGCCGGACCAGCGAGCACAAGCAACACCGGAATGTTTTTTGGTGAAACAGGGGAGGGGACCGTCATGCGAAAAAGGAGCGGGCTACTTTGAAAAAGAAACGTCGCCGTCGCTCAATAAGTGAACGCCATGCCGCACAGGAGCAGCCCGTACCCAGTGCATACGCCACCAGCAATTCGGGCGCGTTGAGGCACGATAAACAGCCAATTAATCCAGTCGCGTAGACGCCAGGGTTGCGCTCCGAGCCAGATCGCGGCCGCGATGCAGGCGTAAACGACGCTCACCATTAATAGCCGCTGCGGCTTCGCCCATTCCATATACGCGGCGTCGAGCAACGGCATCGCCCCCAACAACACAATCGCGCACAACCCGCGCACCGACAAAAAATCCGGCACGCATTTGAATGCCATCACCGCAACAAACAGAAATCCGACAAATAACAGTTTCCGGTACTCGCCCATGTCGGCCATGGAGAGGTTCCAAATGTTATACAAAAACCAAGCCGCTCCGACGCTAAAGAAAAGATAAGAGGCCGCCTTGGAACGCGGGAACGATTTTAGCGCCGCGCCCGCGATCGAATTACCCAGCAGCAACGGCATGCCGAGCAGTAGCAAAATTAAGCCGGGGATGAGCGTGGCGACGGTGAGTGACATAGAAATGAGATTGGCAGCTTAGGCTTCGACGCCGGCGAGCACAATTTCGCCGTAAAGGGTGCTCACGCTGGCGCGGTCGATTTTGAGAGGAACAAGTTGGCCGATCAGACGCGCGTTGGCCTCGAAGATACACACGCGATTGCCGCGCGTGCGGCCGGTAAATTTTTTACCGGTTTTATCCGGACCTTCGACGAGTACTTCTTCAACCGTGCCGATGAGAGTGGCGTTGCGGCGCACCGAGTTTTGCTGGAGTAAGCCGAGCAGCGTGGCGTTACGCGCCTCTTTTACTTCATCGGGGATCTGGTCGCCCATCGCCGCGGCCGGTGTGCCGGAACGAATCGAGTATTTGAAAACATAGGCCATGTCGTAGTTGGCCCGTTCGAAAAGTTCGCGCGTGTGCTCGAAATCTTCGTCGGTCTCACCCGGGAAGCCCACGATGATATCGGTTGAGAAATACATGTCCGGTCGCACCGCGCGGAGCGCCTCCACAATTTCCCAGTAACGCTCGCGCGTGTAAGGACGGTTCATCGCCTTCAAAATTCGGTTACTGCCCGACTGCATCGGCAGGTGGACGTATCCACACAGTTTTGGCAGCCGCCCGTAGGCTTCGACCAGATCTTGCTTAAACCCGCGTGGATGCGGCGAGGTGAAGCGGATGCGCTCGATGCCTTCGATGGCGCTGACCCGTTCGAGCAATTGTACGAACGGGGAAATCCCATCTGTGTGCACGTAGTCGCGCCGGCCGTAGCTCGTCACGATTTGTCCAAGCAAGGTGACTTCGCGCACGCCTCGGGCGGCGAGCGCGCGACATTCCGCCACGATGTCCTCCATCGGGCGCGAGCGTTCGTCGCCGCGCGTTTTGGGTACGATGCAGAAGGCACAATCCATGTTGCAGCCCTGCTGAATCGACACGAACGCGCTCACTTGGGGCGCGGCGTCCACGACCCCGTCTACGGCCCCTTCGGCCGCGACGTCTTGTGAGAGTACATGATCGCGGATCGTGTTTTGTGAACCCACTTCCTCCGCGATGTCTACGATGCTCGTGGCCAGCGGCACGCCCGCGGCTTTCGCCGCTCGGATACTTTCCAGATAATCGGGCACCTGATGAAATTTTTGCGTGCCCACAATCAAGTCCACGTCGGGCAACTTGTCCAAAAGCTCGGCTCCGCGGTTCTGCGCCATACAGCCTAAAATCCCGAGCACGAAGTCCGGTTGGCGGCGTTTGCGGTGGGCGATGTTAGCGGCTTTGCCGATGGCTTTTTGCTCCGCCGCATCGCGCACGCTGCACGTGTTCAACAACAACACATCGCAATCGTCCTCGCTCGCTACGATCCGGTAGCCACGGGCGCGCAACATCGCCGCGACCGCCTCGCTGTCGCGCTCGTTCATCTGGCACCCGTAGGTTTTGATGTGGACCCGATTCATCTGTGGGAGGGTTTAAGTAAACACGCCTTCCTGAGCGTCAAACGGTAAACCCACCCCGCGGGCTTGCCGCATCGAGTCTTGGGTCGTCATTCTCGGCTTAGCATGCGCCGCCTCGTCTTCTTTATCGCGCTCTTGTCCTCAGCCGCCGCGCGGCTCTGCGCGACTGATTTCAATCCCGAACCTGAGGCCCTCGTGCTGATCGTGGGCGATCAACACTCCGCCTACGAACGCACGGCGCAACTGGTTGCCCGCATCGACCAACTCCGCGCGGCACATCCCGGCGTGCCCTTCGCTGTCCTCATCGATGGCGACTGCCTCGAATACGGTAACATCGTCGCCCGTCGTAGCGCTGGGGCGATCGATTTTGCTTTTTTTGCGGCGCTCGCCCGCCGTGTTCCCACGATTCTAAATCTCGGCAACCACGAGCCAGAATTCTACGCCGTTGATGACACCGTCGCGCGCATTCAAGCCACCGGCGTCACGGTCATTAGTAACCTGGTTAACCGCGCAACGGGCCAACCGTTTGCCCCTGTTTCCACCTCGCTGCGTTTAGGTATCCGCGAAGCCATTGTTGTCGGCCTCGCCACGGATAAAATCACCACCTACCGCGCAGCCGTTCGCCCGTCGCTCGACCCCGCCGACCCGGTCGTCTGGGCCAAACAAAACCTCACCTCGTTTTTCTCCCCAGCCACCGCGCTCCCAATTCTGCTTACGCACACCGGTCTGAATGCCGACCGCGTCCTCCTTGAACTCATCCCTGATGGCACGCTCTTCGCCGGCGCTCACGATCACCTCCGTTTTGTCCACAATGCCGGTCGCAGCGTTTATTTTCACTCCGGCTCATGGAACGACGGCTATTCCCTCGCTACGCTGCGCACGGACTCCGCCGGCCAGCCACGCTGGAGCGTCGCCCAATTCCCCCTCGCGCTCACCGATCCGGCCGATCCCGAACTCGCCGCCTTGATTCAAAAAATTTCCGCGCAGCACCTCACCCCCGAAGACCTCGCCGTTCTCGGACGCAATTCCACCGCTTTCGCTCCCGCCACGGCCGCGCGTTTTGTGGTGGCGGCTTTGCGCACGGCCGCCCGCGCAGACGCCGCGGTAATCGGTGCGACGACGTTTGGCGCTGGCTTGCCCGCCGGCGAAGTTACCCGTGTCGCCTTGGATGCCTGCGTGCGCTTCGACGGGACGATCTTCGTCGCCGAAATCTCCGGTGCGGAACTTACCGCCATTTTAGCCAAATCGAACCAAGATCCCGCCACGCCCCTCTCCGCGCGGCGCGGCGAAAATCTCGTCGCCGTCGGCCCCGTCCTTCCGCTCAACCCCGCTCGTCGTTATCGCCTCGCCACGACCGATTGGGGTGCCAAAAACGCCCGCACGTATTTCGGTTCCGAGACGCTTAGATTCGTTGAGGAACCTAAACTTAGGCTCAAAACCATCGCGGCCGATGCACTTTCTTCAGCTGTCTCGGTCGTACCCTGAGTTATGCGCTCGTTTCGTTATTTTTTATCCACGACCTTAGTCCCCGCCCTTCTTGCTGCGCCACCTTTGGCTACACCACCGCGCTCTGAGCCCACGGCCGACGAACTGTTTCAACTCGGCCAACAACTCTTCGATCAACTCGCCCCGCCCGAGATCAAGGCCCGGTACGAATTTCCCTCAAAACAACAGTGGGATGAATTCGCCGTCCGTCTTCAAAAAGCCCTCGAAGGCGACGACCTCGCGGCCCTCGCCGATTACGCTCCGCAAGCCCGTGCGGCGCTGCCTGCCCTCCGGCTTTTCCCTGAATACGCCGATTACACCGATTGGCTCACCGCCCGACTCGATGAACTTGAAGCCGCCGAGCAGATCTTCGCCCCGGCGGCTGCTCGTCCGCCTTCACCGCCTTCGGCGCCTGCTCCCGTCCCAGTACCGACACCACGCCTCATCCCGGCTCCTCCTAAAGGACCCGCCGCGGCTTTCATTCCGCACTACGAGCTTTTTCTCGCTCGGGCTCGCAGCTCAACGGCTCCCGCCCGTGCCGCTGCGTTGCTTCCGCTACTGCGAGCTGCTTTTAGTGCCGAAGGCATTCCACCAGAGCTCGTCTGGCTTGCCGAAGCTGAATCCACGTTTAACCCATCCGCCCGCAGCCCTGCGGGGGCTCGCGGCTTGTATCAACTTACCTCTGACACCGCTCGGGGGCTCGGATTGAGCACGTTTTTACCCGACGAGCGCACGAACCCCGAAAAAATTCCGGCAGCGCGGCGATTTTAATCGCGGTTAAAAAACCTCACCGCGGTTTTCTTGCGCGCACGTGTAGGAAATATGCAACGACCTGCGCGTCCTGTAGGCTCGGGTTGGCCAAGACGGCGGCCTCGGTTGGTTGCGGTTCCTCGATACGCTCGATCGTGAATCCGGCCCCGATCAACAGATTGATCCACTGGCTCAGTGGACGATGGAAACGCGGCACTTTAAACATCGGTAGACGTTGCCGCAGCGCGAGGGGCGCCGTCCCAAAAATCCATTCATCAATTTGCCCCCGTGTTTCCGAAAAATAATCTCCGACTTCCACCGCGTAGGTGATCTTCCGTTCATCGCGGCAGTTACGGCGATGCGGCGGATTGAAACACGGGTGCAAAATCGAAAACTGTAAAAATCCGCCCGGCCTAATTACTCGAAACGCCTCTTCGATGACGTCTTGGGTCTCCGGAATGTCCATCAAACTCATGCACCCAACGGCAAAATCAAACGACGCGTTTTTGTACGGCAATGTTACCGCGCTGGCGTGATGATACGTGATGCCAAGCGGCACCCGTTGTTCTTCCTCTCGCGCGTGACGGATAAAGATTTCCGCGATATCCATCCCAGTCATGCGCGCACTGCGTTGTGCGATGAGTCGCGTGTTGTGACCTTCGCCGCAGCCGATATCGAGACCTTCCAAGCCTTCCACGGGCGGCAACAACCCCATAAACGCCGGCGTGTTCAACTGATCGCGGTACGTGTCGTAGCCCGCGCGTGCGAGTTTCGTCCACGCTTCGGCGTTACCGTTCCAACATTCCCCGACAGTGAGATGATCCATATTTAGCGAGCCTCATCATGAGGCGCGGCGCGGCGCGAATCGACGCTAATGCGCCCGTGACTTTAGGCTCGGGAAAACTATCCACCGTCGTTGCAAGCGTGGCCTGCTCACCCGTTAGTAGTTCCGACTTAAATCGCGTTGTATCTGCGTCTTTGCCCCCCAAATATTTCCGCCATGCCCCACGGTTACTCCTCTCTCGCTCGTGTTTTTCGCCCCGCTTTGTTCGTGGCTCTAGTTTTGTCGGCGTTACTCCTTAGCGGTTGTTTTTCCACGCGCGGCCCGCGCAAGACCGAGCGCTCCAGCAGTGTGGTCAGCTATCTTTATCCCGATCAGGCCAATCCACTGCCGCCCACCTCAATTCCGGTGCTTCGGCTCCCGTTGCGCGTCGGTATCGCGTTCGTGCCAGGAAAATCCGATATTTCTGAACAGCAAAAAACCGTGCTCCTACAGCGTGTCGCCGCCGAATTCAAAGGCCGCGATTACATTCAGAGTATCGAGCTGGTTCCTTCGACCTACCTCCGCGCCGGCGGCGGTTTTGCCAACTTAAACCAAGTCCGCTCGTTGCTCGGCGTCGACGTCATCGCGCTCGTCGCCTACGACCAAGTCCAGTTCACCAGTAACAATCTGCTTTCGCTTTCTTATTGGACGATCGTCGGCGCCTATATTTTTAGCGGCAATAAAAACGACACGCAGACGCTCATGGAGGCGGCCGTTTACGATATTGCGAGTCGCCACCTGCTCTTCCGTGCTCCCGGCGCCAGTCGCGTCGAGGCGGGGGCCGCCGCCGCCTACGTTCAGCAACGGCTACGTACCGATAGCACCGCGGGCTTCGATGCCGCCACCACCGAGCTCATCACCAACCTCAAGCTACAGCTCGAGACCTTCCGCGAGCGCGTGAAAAACGCGCCCGGTGAAGTCCGCATCGAACATCGTCCCGGTTACACCGGTGGCGGTAGTTTAGGAGCGTGCTTCGCCTCTATCCTCGGCTTACTGTTTCTTGCCCGCGCCTGCACCTGCACCTACACCTACACCTGCACGCGGCATCGCACATGAAGACTACGCCTGCCGCACCCGCCCATGCTCAACCTTTCCCTTGGGCGAGCGTCTGCGTGATCGCCTTCACCCTCGGCGTCGCGGCGCAACCCGCGCTCGCCTCGACGCTACTTTACGAACGCCTCGCGCTCCTGCGCGGTGAATATTGGCGTCTTTGGACCGGCCATTTCGTGCATTTTGGGTCCAGCCACCTTTTTTGGAATCTCGCGATCTTTACAGTCGCGAGCATCTGGTCGGAGCGCCTCGCTCCAGCCCGTACACGCCTCTTGCTAGTCGCTTCACCCGGCCTAATCGGGCTCGCACTTTTTGGGCTCGAGCCTGCGCTCGCCACCTACGGCGGCCTTTCTGGCGTCGCCACCTCGATGCTCGTGTTTCTTTCCTACACGCAACTCGCGCGTCTCGCCGCTCCGGCGACCCCAAATAAAAATGAGCCCCTTGCCTCGTCCCCGACATCAGATCGTTGGTTTTGGCGCGCGGTGCTTGCTCTGGTCGTATTAAAAATCGGCGCCGAATTTG
>RGAX01000063.1 GCA_009919985.1 Opitutaceae bacterium | reverse complement strand
TGCTTGGAGGGCGTTTGAGTTTGGGCTGTAACAAGGGCCGATCCAGCGAGCATCGCTGCGATGTGGTAGATTAGAGCTAGTTGTTTTTTCATCTCCGAAACTCAACATGAAACGCCTCCGATAGCGTCAATGCGTGATTGGCCCGTAACTTGGACTTAACCTTTCTGAAACCTAATTTGCATATTCACCGCACAATTGTCGCATGGTTGTAGAGTGAATGTCGCTTGATCCGATTTCACTATGGACGGTCGTCCTCATTAAATTGAGTCGGCAAATTCGTGCATCTTCCCAATCCAACAAGATCAGCGCTTATCCTGTTTTTACACTACGCGGAGGGTTCGAAGCCGGCCGCCGTCGGTTTCAATTTCAACGGTGGTTTAGGGACTTTAACGAGGTTCTCGTGGACTCATTCTGAGATTGTGGGGGCTAGGTTTGCCCATGAAAAAGGGCCGGTCAGTGAGACCGGCCCTTAAGGGCAAAGAAGACGAGGGCGGGCTTGATTAACGGTGGCCTTGGGTCAGCTCGGAGACGAGGGCTGGTACTTCGTAGACTTTTTTCAATGCTTCCAAAATGCCGGCGCTGTGCACGCTCAGGGCGCGGGATTGTTTGTCGTCGTAGCCAAAATCGGCGGAGAGTGATTGGATGTTGCCGTCGAAGATGATGCCAACAAATTCCGCTTTTTGGTTCACGATCGGGCTGCCGGAGTTGCCGCCAATGATGTCGTTGGTGCTCACGAAATTGAAGGGCACGTTGAGATCGAGGGCGGATTTTTTCGCGACCCAGCGTGGCGGGAGGTCGAAGGGCGATTTGTTGTCTTGCTCGGCGCTGCGGGCGTAGAGACCGGCGAGGGTCGTCATGGCGGCGACAGGGGCTCCGTTTTCCTCGTAGCCTTTAACGGTGCCGTAACTGAGGCGTAGCGTGAAGGTGGCGTCGGGGTAGGTGTTGGCGCCTTCAAGGGCGAAGCGGGCTTTTCCGATGAGGGCTTGGGCTTGTTGTTTAATTTCGGTCTGAGCCTCGACGATTTTACGCAGGGCGCGGGCTTCGGTGTCGATGAGGCGGGCGACTTCGATCATGGGGTCGTGGGCCGCGGTGACGGCGGTGGCTCCGCCGGTGTAGAGTTTTTTACGGAAGGCGACGTCGCGCACTTGAGTCGTGTTAATGAGTTCGGCGGCGCGGGCGCGGGGGGATTTGCCGGCGAGGACGGAGAGGACGAGAGGGTCGTCGGCGCCAAGGTTGGCGGCGAGGTAGGTGAGGGAATCGGCGAGGGAAAGGATCTCGTAATCTGCGTAGATGGGCTTGTCGCTGAAGAGCATGAGCTCGAAGGATTCGCGGCGGGCTTCGGCGAATTCGGCAAGCCGTTCGCCGTTGGGTTTGGGGCGTTCGTCACCGGCGCGCAGGAGGCGGCGGGCGAGGCCAAAAGAGTCGGCAGAGAAGCCGCCGCCGCCCTCGAGGAGGCGTTGGCGGTTGGCGATGAGGGCGATGCTCTTTTGCGCAGCGGCGATGCGCTCAAAGGCCGCGAGGGCTTCGGCGCCGTTAGGGGAATCTGCCAGCTTTTGTTTTAGGGCTTTTTCGGAGGCGACTTTGGCGCCGAAGAAGGATGGGTCTTGTAGGGCGGCCAGACCGCCGTCGCGGACTTTGCGGGAGTTTTGAATGCCGAAGAGGTCCTCGCGCGCGCGGCGGTTATTTTCTTGGCTGCGGGCGCTCCAGGAACTCAGGAGTACTTCACGACGTTTGAGGGTGGCGAGTTGGTCGGGGAATTGGTTGTCGCGTAGGTAGGTGAGCTCGGGGGTGGTGAGCAGGCGGCTGGTGCGGCCTGGGTGGCCGGAGACGAAGACCAGTTCGTTATCCGCGGCGCCGCGGGCGGACCATTTTAAGTAGTGGGTGGACTGGACGGGTTGATTATTTTCGTAGACGCGGAAGAAACAAACATCGAGGTCGTAGCGGGGGAATTCGAAGTTGTCGGGGTCTCCGCCGAAGAAGGCGATCTGGGCCTCTGGAGCGAAGACCAGGCGGATGTCGGTGTAGCGTTTGAAGCGATAAAGATGGTACGCGCCCCCTTGGTAAAGGGTGACTACGTCGCTGCGGAGGCCGGTTTTATCGCGGGATTCTTTTTCAACTTCGGCGATGATTTTGCGGCGGGCAAGGGCGGCTTCGCCGCCGCTAAGGGTGGTGGAAACGGCGGCGTTGATGCGGGCGGTGACGTCTTCGATGGATTGCAGGACGTTTACTTCGAGGTCGTTGCACTTGATCTCTTCTGCGGCGTTTTTGGCGTAAAAGCCGTCGCGCAGGTAGTTGTGCTCTTGGGAGCCCATCTTTTGGAGCGAGTCGGCGCCAACGTGGTGGTTGGTAATGACAAGGCCGTCGCCTGAGACGAAGGAGGCGGAGCCGCCGCTATTAAAGCGCACTGAGGAGAGGCGCACGTGATCGAGCCAGGCGTCGGTGAGGTCGAAGCCGTATTTGGCTTTGATCTGGGCGCGGGGCGGGGCGGAGTACAGCCACATGCCTTCATCGGCGCGGCCGGCGGTGCCGACGCACAGCGCGGCGAGGGTGACGATGAGCGAACGAATTTTCATAGGGTAGAAGCCAAAGCTAAAACGGCTGCAGGAGGCGAGCCGGAAGGGGCGTGCGAGAGGAAAGGCATCGGGTTTAACCGACGAAGAATTTCTGGATGCGATAGAGGCTCGAGACGAGTACGTCGATCTCGGCCTCGGTGTTGTACAAATAGAAACTTGCGCGAGTGGTGCTGGTGAGGCCGAGCTTGCGCATAAGCGGCTGGTTGCAGTGGTGGCCGCCGCGGAGGGCCAGGCCGTCCTCATCGGCAAAGGTGACGACGTCGTGGGCGTGGACCTCGGCGAAGGCGAAACTCACCAGCCCGCCGCGGGGCTGGCCGGCGCGTGGGCCGATGATGCGGATGCCGGGGATGACGGAGAGTTTTTCCATCGCGATCTGTGCGAGGTGATGATCGTGGGCGGCGATGACATCGCGGCCGATCTCGTCAAGGTAATCGCAGGCAGCGCCAAGAGCGATGGCATCGGCGATGTTGGGCGTGCCGGCTTCGTGACGTTCGGGGGACGGTTTCCATGTGGCGCCCTCGTAGGTGACACTGACGACCATGCCGCCGCCGGTTTCGTCGGGGGCGAGTTGATCGAGCAAAGCGCGCCGACCGTAAAGCACGCCGATGCCCGTGGGGCCGCACATCTTGTGGCCGGAGAACGCGAGAAAATCGCAACCGAGGGCCTGTACGTCGATGCGGGTGTGGCCGATGGATTGGGCGGCATCGACGACTGAGACGGCGCCGATCGCGCGGGCGCGAGCGCAGAGGCGCACGGCGTCGTTGAGGGTACCGAGGGTATTGGAGATGTGGGTGAACGCCAGGAGCTTCACTGCGGGCGTGAGCAACGTATCGAGGGCGGCGTAATCGAGTCCGCCCTCGGCATCGGCGCCGAGCACAGGAATGTAGCGGACCGTGGCGCCGACGGCGCGGGCGGCTTGTTGCCACGGTACGAGGTTGGAGTGGTGCTCCATCTCGGTAGCGAGGATAACGTCGCCGGCTTTGAGGTGCGCGCGGGCCCAACCGTGCGCGACAATATTAATGCTCTCGGTCGTGCCGCGCGTGAAAATAATTTCCGCAGGGTCGGCGGCGTGGATGAATTTCGCGATGCGTGCTCGCGCGCCTTCGTAGGCGTCGGTGGCGCGCATAGAGAGCGCATGGAGGCCGCGGTGGACGTTGGAGTTGTCGCGCTCGTAATAGTGGACCAGTGCGTCGATCACGCACCGGGGTTTTTGCGATGTGGCGCCGTTGTCGAGGTAGACGAGGGGCTTGCCGTTGACCTGTTGGTGCAGGATCGGGAAATCAGCGCGGGTGCGGGCGAGGTCGGACATGGGTCAAGCGGCGTAAAAAGGGGGAACGACTCAATCTTTGTGGGTCTCGGTGGTGGCCGGAAGCGGGTCGCCTTTGAGGGCGTTGAGGGCTGCGTGCCATCCGAGGGTGGCGCACTTGATGCGGGCGGGGAAGGTGTGGACGCCGGCGAACGCGGCGAGGTCGCTGATTTCGGCGGGCGCTTCTCCGGTGGTGACGATGTGGTGGAACTCCTCGTAAAGCTTTTGGGCTTCGGCTGCGGTCTTGCCCTTAAGCTGTGTCGTCATCAGTGAGGCGCTGGCCTGCGAGATGGCGCAGCCGGAGCCATCGAAAGAGATTTCTGCGATGCGGTCGCCATCAAGGCGCAGATGCACGCTGCATTCATCGCCGCAGGAAGGGTTGTTGCCGTGGGCGACGCGATTGGCGCTCGGCAGCTTGCCGCGGTTGCGTGGGCGACGGTTGTGGTCGAGAATGACCTGTTGATAAAGTTCGGAGAGATCGGCGGACATGGCGGCAGGAGGTAAACTAGGTGGTAGTTGGGCGAAATTGGCAACTGTGGCGTGCGGCTTGCGCGCACGGGCAAGACCGTAAAGGTTCGCGCCATGAGCCTTTTGATCCGCCACGCCCGCGTCCTGACCCTAGCGCTACCCGATGGGGCTGCCGTGACGACGTTGCTCGGAGGGCGCAAAGCCCGGCGCGGTCCGGCGCTCAAGGAACTCGGCGTGATCGCGCGCGGCGATGTGCTTGTCATGGACGGGAAAATCGCGGCCGTAGGGCCGGAGTTGCCCGCGTCGGCGGACGCCGAAGTGATCGAGGCGGACGGGCGCGTGTTGATGCCCGGTTTTGTCGATTGTCACACGCACGCGTGCTGGGCGGGAGATCGCCTCGCGGAATGGGAACAAGAATTGAGCGGGGTCGCGCCAGGGGAGATTTTGAAAAAAGGCGGCGGCATTCAAGCGACCGTGCGCGCCGTGCGCGAGGCGACGCGGAAACAACTCGCGGCGAGCCTGCGCGTGCGCCTCGACTCGATGCTGCGCGGCGGCACCACGACAATGGAAGTAAAGAGCGGTTACGGGCTGAGCATCGACGGCGAGACAAAGATGCTGCACGCCATCGCGCGTGCGGCGCAGGAATTTGCCGGCACCGTTGTGCCCACGGCCTTACTCGGGTCAGCCGCGGAAGGCGACGTGGCGGCGTTTACGCGCATGGTTGTGCGTGAGTTGTTGCCGGCGGTTTGGCACGAATTTCCTGGGATTGCGGTCGAAGCGGTGAGCGCGACGGATGCGTGGCCAGTGGAGGCGTGCGTGCGTCTGTTTGAGCGCGCGGGCAAACATGGGTTGCCGCTGCGCGTGAGTGCGGACGCGACGATGTCGACGGGAATGGTGCCCGAAGCTTTGCGTCTGCATCTACGCAGTGTGGATCACTTAGAAAACGCCTCGAAGGCGGACCTCGTGACGTTGGCGGCGAGCGACACTTTTGGCGTGTTCACGCCGGCGGCGAGTTTTCATACCAAAAGCCGATACGCGCGCGCTGGAGCTTTTGCGGACAGTGGTGGATTGCTAGCACTTGCAAGCGATTATGGAGTGGCCTCGGCGCCGACGCACTCGATGCCCTTCGTCATTGCGCTGGCGGTGCGTTATGCGGGTCTGACGCCAGCGGAGGCGATTACCGCGACCACGGTGAACGCGGCGGCGGTGCTTGGGTTGAACGATCGCGGCACGATCGAAGTCGGCCAACGCGCAGATCTAATTTTGTTGCGGCACCGCGACGAACGGCTCTTGGCGCATGAAGTCGGCGGGAACCCCGTGGAGCTCGTAGTCGCGGGTGGCTCTCGCGTGGTTTAAGCACGCCGCCCCGCATCTGGGGACGCAGAAGAAAGTTTTGCAGACGCCGGTGCAGGTCGTTTCGATGGGGGCGTGTCGCTCACGGTATTTTTAGGTCGCGAATTGATTTCCGCTTTGGGCGGGTTGGGATCGGCGCAGGTGCTCGGCCCCTGGCGCGGCGCGCGGCCTGCGGAGCGACGGCCGCGGATGAAGTTTATCCCAGCGCTTTATGGGGAAGATCATGCGCACGAACACGCGGAGCTTTGCCTCCTGTTGGCCGGACGGTGCCGGTTTAGTTTTGAACGCGCTGGTTGCGGATTGGAGCCAGGTGATCTGGTAATTTGTCCCGCGGGCACGGCGCACGCCGAGGCGTTTGGGCGGCCTGGCGTGGGCTATCGGCTCGTATGGTGGAGTTTACACGCAGGCGAACCGAGCCTGCACGCGACGCGTTACTCCAAACGTGGCGGTTTCGAAGTAGAATATCGCATGAGCTTGGCGGCGTTACCGGCGGAGGCCCGTGGGCGTTTGACGGTATTGCGCACCATGGCGAGCGCGGGACGCACGCCTGACGTGGATGCGCTGCGCGAGGCGATGCTCACGGTGACACTCGCGTTGTATCGCCGCGTACTCGACGGCGGCGAGGCGCAGCACGATACGCGCGCTCAACTCGTTGGTAGAGCAGTGGATTATGTGCAGGCGAACGCCGCGCGGCCGCTGGCTTTGGAAGATGTGGCACGGGCGGTGCACGTGTCGCCTAATTATCTGACGGGACTTTTTCGCGCAGAGACGGGCACTCCGCTTGGGCGATTTATTTTGGGCGAGCGAATCGCTTTGGCGCAGCAACGCCTCGGGATTGCCGGTGCGAGCGTTAAGGCCGTCGCGCTCGGCTTGGGCTTTGCTGATCCCTTTGCGTTTAGCCGCGCGTTTAAGCGCGTGACGGGACAGACGCCGCGGGCGGCGCTGGCGGCACGGAGCGGAAGTTTGGCCATGGCTTCGTAAGTGCGGCTATTCCCGCGGAGGGAGCGACGTGGTAGATTGATAACCTTATGAGCACACATTCTTCCTCCTTGGCGTCGAAATTGGCCCTGCTTGGCGGCACGCCAGTGGGCGAAGTGGTGTACTCGAAGTTCCCTGTATTTTCGGAGCGAGCGATTGAGCGTGTTGGCGAAGTCTTGCGCGCGGGCAAGGCCGTTGGACTCGGGCGGTTTCATTCGCCGGAAATCGCAGAGGCCGAAGAAACGATCTCACGTTATCACGGCGGACGTCGGGTGTTGGCGTGCAGCTCGGGCCACGCGGCGTTGCAGGCGGCGCTGGCGGGTTTGGAAATTTGCTCGGGCGATGAAGTGATCACGACACCTTACACCTGGGGCGCGTCGACCTCTTGTATTTTGCACCAGAATGCGATTCCGATCTTTGTGGATGTGGAGCGCGACACGGGCTTGATCGATCCGGCGGCAGTGGAGGCGGCAATCACGCCGCGCACGAAGGCGATTCTCGCGGTGCATATTTTTGGGCAACCCGCGAACTTACGCCGCTTACGCGAAATCGCCGACCGCCGCGGCTTGAAGCTCGTCGAAGACGGCAGCCAAGCGCACGGCGCTGAGATCGACGGTTTGCGTGTGGGTAACGTCGGTGATGCCGCAGGATTTTCCTGTATGGGCGGCAAAGTGCTGCCGACGACGGAGGCCGGTTATCTCGTTACGCCGGACGAATCTGTTTTTTGGAAAGGTGCGATGATAGGGCAGCACATGGGACGCTCGCCGGAAAAAGATTTCCCAGACGCGCTGCGGCCCTGGGTGGATTCGCTCGTGTATACGTATCGCGTGACGCCTTTGAACGCGGTATTACTGACAGAACAATTTGGCCGAATCGACGGCTGGATCGCTGAGCGTCGCCGGCACGCGGAGCTATTACGGAGTAAAATAGCCGCGGCGAAATTTTTGCGGATGCCCGACTACGCGGCGGGCGTGAAGCCGGTTTATCATCTGCTCACGATGAATTTTGATCCCGTGGCGGCGGGTGTGTCGCGCAATACCTTCGCGGCGGCGATGAAGGCAGAAGGCATGATGGCCTTTGGTTATGTGCCGTCGCCGATCCCGGATTGGGCGCGGCTACACTGGCAGGATTACCGTGGCCCGCGCGTCTCGTGGCTCGCGGCGCTCGAGCGCTCGGGGGTGGATTATCGAGGGATGGCGTTGCCGCAGTGCCGTTGGCGCGTGGCCAACTCGATCGAGACGCGTTTTGACTTCGTTGATCCTAACGAAGAAATGGTGAGCCGTATGGCCGAGATTATTTTGAAAGTAGAAGCAAATATCGGGGCGCTGCGCGATCACGAGCGCACGGCGGGACCGACCGCGCCGGCGCGACGCTGATGAAAGCGGGCTTCGGCAAGAGCGACCTCACGCCGCGCCTAGGCGTTCAATTGGCTGGCTACGGGCCGTACCGCAATCGCGCGGCGCAGGAAATCGTCGCGCCCCTTGCGGCGCGTGCGGCAGTGATTCGTGACGGAAAAACGAATGTCGTGTTGCTGAGTGTGGAGTTGTGTGGAACGCCGCGGCCCTTGGCCGAGCGCATTCGCGCGGTTGTCGCTGCGCGCGTGGGTTGCCGAGCGGATGAGGTGTTTTTATCTTCTACGCACACGCACAGTGCGCCCTCGGTCGGCGGGATGTTTGGGTGGGGTGAGCCGGATGCGGTTTATTTGGAGACATTGCCCGCACGGGCGGCCGAGGCAGCGGTCCGTGCTAAGGCGGCGCTGGCCGAGGTCGAGTGGCGACACGCACACGTCGCGTGTGAAGGCATTGCTGTGAACCGCGAGACAGACACGGGTTTTGCGCTGAACGCGAATTTTGCGGAGCGGATGAATCTTCGTTGGCGGCCGGCAAAGCCCGAGCAGACGGACCCGACCGTACGCGTGTTGGCAGCGTATGGTGCGGGAGGAAAACTGGTCGGGTTGCTCCACCATTTCGGCTGCCACCCGGTTGTTTATGGCGAAAAAACCGCGGCGATTCACGGGGATTTTGTCGGACTGGCCTCGATTCAACTGGAAGCGAAGCACGCGGGTGCGGTAGCGATTTTTTTGCCGGGAGCGCTGGGCGATGTTAACCCGAAGTTGAACCACCGCGTACCGCGGGAATCGCGGCGGGCCTTGAACGCGATCGCGCGTCAGTATGTAGGAGCGGTGGCGCGTGGATTGCGCGTGGCGCGACCGGTCGCGTGCGCGGCTAACGCTTTGGTTAACGTGAGTGATGAAATTAAATTTACTCGCGTGGCTTGGTCGAAGGCTCGGGTACTCAAGCGGGTGTCGGCTTTGGAAAAAATTTTCACCGAAGCCGGCGTGACAGATTTTCCCCACGCGGGCGGGTTACCGCCTTTGCACACGCGCGGAATGGAGATGGCCCGGTTACAGGGTATGCGGGCGTTGCTCACGGAGTGGCGCGGGCGGGTGGCGCCAAATCCGCCGGTACGCGTGCATGGTTTGAGGATCGGGCCGGTGGCGTTGTTGGGCTGCGGGTTGGAAGTGTACCACAGCTTGCAGTCGGTGATTTTGAAAAACAGTCCGCACGTGGCCACCTGGGTCGTGAGCTTAGTTGGTGGCAACGGCTACGCACCGGATGCGGCGGCGCAGCGGAGGGCAGGTTATTCGGATGATTTTGTGCCGCTGATGATGGGTGAGTTGCCGTACGCGCGAGTGGATCAGGACTTGATCCGAGCGTTGGCCAAGTTGGCGCGGCAGCTGGGCGCAAAAAAGACTGCGCGGTGAGGCTCGGCTTTAGTTTTCGTAAATGCTCGAGCGGTGGCCGACGGCGATAACGATGACAACGACGCGGCACTCCTCGATCCGACAGAGTATGCGGTAGTCTTTCACGCGGTAGCGCCAAAAACCCTTGAGCTCGCCGCGAAGGGCTTTGCCGAAGGTCATTGGATCTGCAGCGCCACGGATGCGTTTTTCGAGAAACCCTAAAATACTCTCTGCGGCCGAATGGCCGATTTTCTCAAGCTGTTTGACCGCCTCAGGGCTCAGTTCAAAGTCCCAACGCATGACGAGCCTCCTCGCCGCTCATGGTCTTGGCTCCGCTTTTGAGGTGACGTCCCCAAGCGGCGGCGGCGGCTCGGTAGTCGATTTCGTCTTCGACGGCATCGTAGACGGAGCGCACGAGGGTGGCGAGGCGTTCGAGTTTGGCGTCGCTGGTGATGGAGCTTTGGGTGCTTTCGAGGGCGACACGCTTTATGTAGGTGGCGGGGCTCAGGCCACGTTTGCGGGCGGCGATAGCGATGCGGCGTTTCTCGGCGGCGGTGAGCCGAATTGAGGTGGGAACAGTCGCGGAGCTCATGCACTACAGGTGTAGTGCGCTCACACGCGTGTCAACGCGAGGCACGCGGCGGCTGGGCGCAAAAAAGGCCGCGCGGTGAGGCGCGGCCTGCGGTAAACGCGGTGAACCGCGGGCGGTTCAGCGACCGAGGTATTTGTCGCGGCCGAGGACGAGGGCTTCCATTTTGCGGTCGGCGATGGAGCGTTTGAGCATCCAGAAACCGCAATCGGGGTGGACCCACTTCACGCGGCCGGGGCCGACTTTCTTTTCCACAGCTTCGATGCGCGCGGCGACTTCGTCGGCGGTCTCGATGTGGTTCACCTTGATGTCGATCACGCCGACGCCGAGGGCGATTTTCTTGTCGATGTGTTTGAGAGCATCGAGGTCGCTGGCAGGACGGTGGGCGAGTTCGAGAACGAGGTGGTCGGTGTGGAGGGCGTTGAGGAAATCGAGGAGGGCTTTCCAGTTGCCCTTCTGGATCGTCTGACCGCCGTAGTTGCCGAAGCAAAAGTGGACGGCGCGCTCGGTCTTGTTGTCGATGGCGTCGAGGACGAGGTTCATCGAAGCGGCGGCGAGGGGGGCGTCTTTGGGGTTGCCGGGGATGTTAGCTTCGTCGACTTGGACGCAGGCGGCGGGTAGGCCAGGCATCTGGGCGGCGAGGACGTGGCCGAGGGCCATGGTGAGCTTGTCGAAGCTGCCGTAGTGGTGGTCGAGCAGCGTGCGCGCGAGCATGTAGGGGCTCGTGACGGTGAATTTGAAGTCACCGGCGCCGGTGACGACGCCAGCGGGCTTGCGGCGGAACCCCATCGGATGATGGCGGGAGAATTCTTCAGTGATGGAGCGGCCGACCTGGCCGTTGATGCCGGACATAGGACGAATGAAGTATTCGATCATGCCGTTGGTGTCAGGGTGGTTGACGTCGAAACGATAGAGCTCTCCGTCGGTGGGTAGGTCGATGCCGGCCTGGTGCTGAATGTCGAAAACGACGCGCGTGGCGTCGATGACGGCTTGCTCGGAGGGAAGGGCCGCGAGCCAGTCTGGAACAGGATAGGAACCGACGGTGGTGGTGAGGATGCTGGGTTTAGCCATGGTGATAGGTGGGGGTGTGAAAAAGAGAAAGTTAAGTTGGGCCTACAAAGCTGGGGGGTGGCGAGCGGGATTATGCTGATATTTCAGCGAGGGTCTCCGCGGCGGGACGGCTGGTGAGCCAGCGGCGGAGTTGTTTTTGGAAGGTGTTGGCGAGGGTGTCGCCGGGCATTACGAGGACGCCCCAGCCGCCGCGGCCCGGGTTAATGGGAACTTCGGCAGGGATTTGATTTTCGCACATGAGGCGATCTTCATCGAGGACGCGGACTGCGAATTCGAGTTGAGTGGCGGGCGTTGGGCCGTCGAAGCCAGGTGAAATCGCGAGCGACCAAAAGACCGTGCAACTCGTGCGCGTGCGGGGCGAAGGAACGTGCAAGAGGACGCGGGAGTCGCCGTCGGCGAAGCTTTGGCGAATGGTGGTAAAGTTGGGTAAGTAGCCGCGTTGGGTGCGGTGGTGGGCGCTCTGGAGTTTGCCGGGAGGCTCCGCGGGACTGGCGAGGGCCGGGAAGGGCGCGTCCATCTGGAAACCGCCATCGGCAGTTTCGCAGATATCCATCGGCGGAAGACGGTGGTCGGCGGCTTTGCCCAGTGTGGTAGCGTGGGCGAAGGCGAAATGGGTCATATCGAGATAGTTTTCGACTTCGCGGCGCCAGCCGGTCGCAAACGCCATGGGCGGGCCCATGATGTAGGTCCAGCGTGGGTCTTCAAATTCTGGCACTTCAGGCAACATAGTGACCGTGCCGTCTGCGGCGGGTGTGGAGTTAAGTTGGATCCAGATGAACCCGTAGCGCTCTTGCACAGCGTAGGTGCGCAGATGTGATAGGGCGAGTTTTGCAGCGTTGGGCTCGACGAGGGACGGGATGGATTGGCAGGCACCCGTCGGATCAAAGCGCCAGCCGTGATAAGGGCACATCAGTTCACCCCCGCGGATGCAACCGGCGGAAAGACGTGCGCCCTTATGGGGGCAAGCGACATCTGCGGCAAGAAGGCGACCCTCGGTAAAACGCGCCAAGACGAGCTCCGTTTCGAGCAAAGTTACACCCATTACCGCGCCGGGGCCGAGACTCGCGGAGTTGGCCACGGGTTGCCAGGTGGCGCGGAGAGAATGGAGGACGTGGTCTTCGTCGAGATGCATGGAGCGGAATAAAACCTTAGCAAAAATAGAGGGAGGTGTCTTGGCGGGCCGGGCAATCAAGCTTGGCAGATCGGGCAATTAAGTTAAAATGAGATGTATATGTTTGAACCGCTCGCTCGGCGTCCAATTGAAGTTACTTTTAACGCGGCGGGGGTTTTTGTTTTGGAAAGCAGGCATGATCGCGCGTTTCGGATGGAGGACACGGCGCATGCGTTTGTGAAGGTGTTTTAATTTTACATTTATAACATGAAACAAATAATTGTAATTGCTTTTTTTATACTGGGTTTTCAATGTGGTTTTGCGCAAATTCAAAAACATGCACCCGACAATAATACCTCTACGGTTACTATAAGTCCCGAAACACGCGCCCGTAAACAGGCTGCACATGCACAAATTGAGTTACAATTAAATGAAA
>RGAX01000062.1 GCA_009919985.1 Opitutaceae bacterium | reverse complement strand
GCGTTAGTTGGGGGTCGCGGGTACCCGAAAAGAGCTGCTTTCGGACTTTCGGGGCGTTGCTGACTTTTGCTTGGACGAGCGGGCCCCAAAACCCACGCGCAGAGGCGGGCTAGGCTTCAGTTCTCTTCCTTGGCTTTGCCGTAGCCGTGCAGGACTTCGGCGTCCATGCGCTTAAAGTAGGCCATGAGTTGCTCGTGCAGCACGCGGACGCGCTCGGGGCGACGGCTCGCGAGATCGGTGCGTTCGCCAGGGTCGGCTTTGAGGTCGTAGAGCTCAAGGGCGCCGGTCTTCCAGATTTTCACAAGTTTCTCATCGCCGACGCGGATGGCGGAATGCGGATAGCCGCTGGCGTAGCGGTGGAAGATGAGCGGTACATCCGCGCGAGTGACTTTACCCTGCCCGGAGGCGAGGAGGCCGCGGAAACTACCGCCGTCAAGATCGGCGGGGAGCGGCGCGGTGTAGCCAGCGAGGTCGGCCAAGGTCGGCAGCAAGTCCCAGCCGACGACGGGTACATCACATTGCGCGCCGGCTTTCACGCCCGGGCCGCGGACGATAAAGGGTACGCGGATGCCACCTTCATAGAGCACCCACTTGCCGCCGCGCAGGGGCGTGTTGCGCGGTGGGGTCGCGAAGGTGGAGGGATGATCGAGCTTGTTCTTCACGGGCGGGATAAACTCGGCGGCGCCGTTGTCGGCCATGAAGATGATGTAGGTCGTGCCAGTGAGGCCGAGGCGGTCCACCTCGTCGAGCAAGCGGCCGATCCCGGTGTCGAGATCGGCAAGCATGCCGGCCCAGGCGGCGTTGGCGTGAATGCGGCCTTTGGGCTTAGCGAGGAACTTTTCGTAGGTAGCGGCGCGCGTCTGCATGTCGACGTGCGTGGCGTAGTGCGAGAGTTGAAGGAAGAAGGGCGTGCCAGCGGCTTGGTTGCGGCGGATGAAACTCACGGCGCGGTCCGTGAGCGTGTCGATGCGCTTGGGGTCGTTGTTGAGATCGAAGGCTTCCCATTTCGAATCTTTACCGATTGCAACGTCGCCGTGGCGGTTACCGGTGTTGCCGTCGCTTTCATCGTAGCCGAGGTCTTCGGGGAAGAGGCCGGAGCGTAAATCCCATTTACCGTAATGCGCCGTGCGGTAGCGGGCATCGGCGGCTTTTAACATGCGGGGAATCGTGAGGCGCGCGGGTTGACCAGGACCATAGTTTTTAGAAAAACGTTCGTCACCCTGGCGCGTTGGGGTCTGGCCAAACTGGATGCTGCGGCGCGTCGGGCAGCAGAGGGCGTCGGGCGCGTAACCTTGGGCGAAACGCATACCACTTTGCGCAAGGCGCGCGAGGGCGGGCGTCTCGTGGTAATCGCTGCGCGAGCCCGCGAGATGCTCGTCCATCGCCTGGGAAAGACTCGTCCAGCCGAGGTCATCGGCGAGGATGAAGATAAAATTCGGTGCGGTGCTCGCCGCGTGCGCCACGCAGCCAAAACCCAAAACAAGCCAACAAAACAAAAGACGGGAATACATGAGAATAAAGAAAGCGTTTGAGACCGGAACGACGAAAAGTAAGGGGCCGAATTTCGGAGAAACGACAGGCCGGCCGCAGGCTCAGGAATAAGAGCGCCGGCCGTCGAGGGCACTCTTGAGTGTGATAGAATCCGCATAGTGGACCCCGCCGCCACTTGGCAGACCGAAACCGATGCGCGTCACCTTCACCGCCTGCTCGGACGGGAGTTGCTCGGTAAGATAGTGGCAGGTCGCTTCGCCCTCGACATCGTTGGACAACGCCAAGATCAACTCCGCCACCTCACCCGCCGCCAAGCGCGCTTGCAAGGCCGCGAGATTGAGCTGGTCCGGCCCGACCCCGTGGATCGGCGACAGCTTACCGTGCAAGACATGATACGAGCCGCGGTACGCACCACTGCGCTCGAGCGCCACAAGATCAGGCACGTGCTCGACGACACACACCACGGATCGATCACGACGCTCATCCGCACAAATGCCGCAGACATCACCCTCCGCGAGATTGCCGCAACGCTCACAGCGCCGCACCGATCGCGAGGCCGCTTCGAGGGCAGTAACGAGTGCAGTGAGTTGCGCGGGCTTTTCCACGAGCAGGTGCAACGCGATGCGCTCCGCCGAGCGATAACCCAGCCCGGGTAATTGCTTCAGCTGCTGCTGCAACTTCTCAAAAGCGGGCGTCATGAAATAAAAAAGAAGCCACTCCGGCGAAAGCACCGCGACGCCGTGTTCAGCGCCCGTCTCCGCCACGAGCCGCACGCCGGCCTTACATCATACCGGGCATCTGGAAGGCCGAGGTGACCTTCTGCATTTCAGCGTCATTGTATGTCTTCGCTTGTTGGGCGGCATCTTGCACGGCGGCGAGGAGAGTTTCGCTGACGAGCTTCGCGTCTTCCTTCAAGAACTCCGCGTCGAGCGCGATGGAAACAAATTGGCCTGCGCCGTTGATCTTGATTTTGACCGCGCCACCGCCGGCCGCGACGTCAATCTCCTTGGCGGCGAGTTGAGACTGAAGCGACTCGATCGAGCGCTGCATTTTCTGAGCTTGTTTGAGGAGTTTGCCTACGCCGGCCATAGTGGGAGGAAAATTAAGGGTTGGTGAATTGGAACGTGAAACGACGAAAGACGCCCGCGCGACTAAAGTGACAAGATTTTTTCGTAACCTTCGCGAAACGTCGGGTAAGCCGGCCGCCAGCCCGTGACCGCCTTCAACGTGGCATTCAAGATGATCCGATCCGCAGTAACCGCGCGCCGCCCTCCTGCCGGAGCACCTGTAAAGGCCGGCAAGGGCAACCCAAGACGGGCCGCGAGCCAGGCCACCATCTCGCCCTTGGTCGCCGCGCCATCGTCGGCAACGTTGAAAAGATACGCTCCCGGCGCCAACGCCCACACCGAACGGACTGCGGCAACAATGTCATCGCGATACGCTAGATTAAGATGAGCCTCCCCTCGCCCCGCTGCCTCGCCTACGCGCACTTGCTCTAATAAATGGTGGCGTCCCGGCCCGTAAATTCCCGCCAAACGTAACACCACGCGAGTCGCCGCCGCGTCGGTGGCAGCGAGCAAAAATTTTTCAGTGGCAAGCAACGTTTCAGCGCGTTCATCGCCGCCGGTCGGGGCGGTTTCATCAACGCGTACGCCTCCATCCTGCGGATAGACCGAAGTACTACTCGTATAAATCACCGCGCCCGCCCCACCCTGCGCCCGCAACCAGGACACGAGGCTCACCATCCCGTCGCGGTAACTGTGCCGATAGCCTTCGATCCCTCCGCCGCCGGAGCTCACACAATTGAGCACAAAGTCAGCGCCTCCCGGGATTTGCGCGTGCCAGGTCGCACTCGCAAGATCACCGAGCACAACGTCGTGCACGCCCTCGCCGCGCAGGCCGGCGGCTTTCTCAGGGTTGCGGGTTAAGGCCGTCACGTTCATGCCCGCCGCGACGGCCGCGTGCGCCACGGCGCGGCCGATGTAGCCGCAACCGAAGATCACCAGCCGTTTGCCGACCAAAACATTTCCATGGGCAGGATCGCTCATTCCTTCCAACCTCACGCCATGCCCCACGTTCTGGCAATCCTAGCCACAGGTTTTGAGGAAATTGAAACCGTCACTCCGATCGACTTACTGCGCCGCGCCGGCGTCGAGGTCGTAATCGCGGCGTTGACCGAAGAGCTCCTCGTGACCGGCCGCAGCGGCCTGACACTCCGGGCTGACACCACACTCGCTGCCGTCAGTGACCGCGCCTTCGACTGCATCTTTCTACCAGGTGGGCCTGGCGTCACGCTTTTGCGCGCCGATCCTCGCGTGCGACCGCTTCTTCTACGCCAACACACCGCCGGCGGCTGGCTCGCCGCCATCTGCGCCGCGCCCACCGTGCTCCATGATGCCGGCTTACTCGCAGGTCGACGCTACACGGCGCATTTCTCCGTCGCACACGAATTGCCCGCGATCCTCGCGCACGAGCGCACTGTGTGCGACGGTCAGCTCCTCACCAGCCGTGGCGCGGGCACATCACTCGACTTTGCTTTATTGCTCGTGGAAAAACTAATGTCGCCCGCGAAAGCCCAAGAAATCTCCGCCGCCATCGCCGCCTGATCTTCGTCCGTCCTATCGTCCCATGCCCAAGTCCCGCATCAAAACTTACGATTTTCTCATCATCGGCGGTGGTAGCGCCGGCTTTAATGCCGCGCGCGTCGCCATCGGCCTCGGTCTCAAGACCGCCATCGTGGACGGCGCTCAAGAGCTCGGCGGACTCTGCATCTTGCGCGGCTGTATGCCGTCCAAGACACTGCTCTACATGACCGAGGTCCTCCACCTCGCACAGCAAGGTCGCACCTTTGGCCTCAAGATTCCCTCGGCCCGCGCCGACATGAAAGCGATGCAAGCGCGGAAGAAAAAAATCATCCGCGAATTTGCTTCGTACCGCGAAACCGCACTCGCCTCGGGCAAATTTGACCTGATCCGCGCAACCGCGCGCTTCCTCGACACCCACACCCTCGCGCTCTCTGATGGGCGCACCATCCGCGCACGCCACATCCTCCTAGGCACCGGTTCTAAAGTCAGCGTGCCGCCGATTCCAGGCCTAGCCGATTCCGGTTTCTGGACGAGCGACGAGGTGCTCGATATCGATTTCATCCCCAAAAGCGTGATCGTGCTCGGAGGCGGCATCGTCGCCTGCGAGCTCGCTCAGTTTCTCCATCGTATCGGCACCCGCGTCACCCTGATCCAACGCAGCGCCCAACTGTTGCGCGAACACTCCGCTGAAGCCGCCGCCGTGATTGAAAAAGCTCTCCGCGACGAAGGCATCGAAATATTTACTGACACCGCTATCGAGCGTATCACCCGCGACCCACGAGGCCTCACAGTGCGTTTCCGACACCTCGGCAAAACCCGCAGGCGTCGCGCCGCTGATCTTTTCAATGCCCTAGGCCGCGAACCCAACACCGCCGCGCTCAATCTTGCCGCTGCCGAGGTCAAGACCCGCGCCAACGGCCAAATTATCATCAACCGCTGGCAACAATCTTCCGCGCCACACATCTACGCCGCCGGTGATTGCTCCGGCCCGCACGAGATTGTCCACACGGCGATTTTACAAGGTGAACTCGCCGCCCGCCACGCCGCCAAAGTCAAAAACCTCAAACCCGTCGATTGGTCGCAACTGCTCACCGTCGTGTTCACCGATCCGCCGCTCGCGACGCTCGGCCGCCTCGAGCGCGAACTCGACGCCGCCGGTGAGCCTTACTTGGTCGCGAGCTACCCGTTCAACGACCACGGAAAGTCCATTCTTATGGACGCTAACTACGGTTACGTGAAGGTCGTCGCTGAGCCCAAGCGTGGCCGAATCCTTGGCGCCGAAATCGTCGGCCCGCAAGCCGGCGAACTCATCCACGCCTTCAGCGGTCCGCTCACGCTGCGGGCTACGGTGTTCGATCTCTTACGCGCTCCGTGGTATCACCCAACGCTCGCCGAGATCGTCACCTACCCGCTCGAAGAAATCGCCGACAAAATCGCGGCGCGTTGATCGGCCTCAGCCTGCGATCCGCAAGAGATCGGGCAACTCGACGCGTTTCTCGTAAATGGCTTTGCCGACAATGACACCGTCGAGATTCGCGTAGCGCTGGGCAAGCTCGGCGAGTTTGACGACGTCCTCGCGCCGACTCACACCGCCGCTGGCAATCACGCCAAATTTTCCCACGCGCAACATCGCTTCCTGCGCCGCGAAATTTGGCCCGGTCAACATCCCGTCCGTGCCGATGTCCGTGTAAATCAAGGTTCGCACACCGAGCGCGTCCATGCGCCGCGCGAGGTCAAGCGCGCCAGTGCCCGTGGTGTCGACCCAGCCTTTGACGGCGACTTTGCCATCTTTGGCGTCGATACCGACGGCGATTTTTTCTCCAAAGGCCTGTACGAGTTCGCCGACAAAGCTTTCGCTCTCAGCTGCGCGCGTACCGATCACCACACGACTCACACCAAAACCGATTGCCCGCTCGACCGCCGCACGTGTACGAAGGCCGCCACCTAGTTGCACTTTCATCCCTAGCGCCACGATGCTTTGGACCACCGCCAAATTCTGCGGCTCGCCGGTGAACGCGCCGTCGAGATCAACAACGTGCACCCACGCACTCCCATCGGCTTTAAACTGTGCGGCGACCGCAGCGGGGTCTTCCCCATAAACGGTCTCTTGGTCCGCGCGGCCTTGGAGAAGCCGCACGGCGCGGCCGCCCTTAATGTCGATGGCTGGATAAATGGTCATGCTGTAAAAACGCTTTGCGCCCGCGCGCTACGGTGCGAGATTAAACCACATGTCATCCTACCGTGTACCCGCATTTCTTTCCGAACTACTCCACGCCCGCTCGCCTTCCGGCTACGAGACCGAAGCCCAAGCCGTCTTCGATCACCACGTAAAACCCTCCGCTGATCTCTACGCCAAAGACGCCCTCGGTAACCGCCTCGCCACGCTCAACCCCAAGGGCGACCCCGTCCTCATGCTCGCCGGCCACATGGACGAGCTCGGGCTCATCATCACTTACGTCAACGCCAACGGTTTCATCTATTTCGATACCATCGGCGGCCATGATCGCAGCATCATCTCGGGTCGTCGCGTCATCATCCAGACCGCTAACGGCCCAGTCAAAGGCGTCACCGGCAAACGCGCCATCCATCTGATGGAAGAGTCAGACCGCAAGAAAGTCCCCGAAATCCACGAGATCTGGATCGATATCGGCGCCCGCTCGAAAAAAGAAGCCCTCGAGCGTATCGCCATCGGCGACGCCGCCACCTACGACCACGAACTTGAAATGATCCACGGCAGCGTCGGCACGGCCCGCGCCTTCGACAACAAGGTCGGCGCCTACATCGTGGGCGAAACCCTTGTCCGTCTGGCCAAATCTAAACGCAAGCTCGCCGCCAAGGTGGTGAGCGTCGCCACCTCACAGGAAGAAATCGGCGTGCGCGGTGCGACCACGGCCGCTTACGCCGTCAACCCGCACATCGCCCTCGCCGTCGATGTCGGCCACGCTACCGACCATCCCGATTGCGATAACCGCAAATACGGCGAAACCAAACTCGGCGGCGGTCCGATCCTCTGCCGCGGCGCCAACATTAACCCGAAGGTCTTCGCCCGCCTCGTCGCCGCTGCGAAAAAATTAAAAATCCCGTATCAAGTCGAAGCCGACCCTCGCCCGACCGGCACCGATGCGCGCGCGATCCAGATAGGCCGAGGCGGCGTCGCTACCGGGCTCGTGAGCATCCCTCTGCGCTACATGCACACGCCGAGCGAAGTCGTAGACTTGGAAGACGTCGAACGCTGCGTCCAACTCTTTGTGGAATTCGCCCTCGAACTCGAAAAGGGCGACTACGCGCACTGGTGAGCGCGGAGCGGGATGCATAGTCCGCCCTCGTAACGCCGCCCGTTTAAGCGGCGTTTTCTGTCGGCTCTGCCTTGGGCGCGAGGCGCAACGTGGGACGACGACGACCCGCGACCACGGCGGCGTCGATGATGACTTCCGTCACATCATCGCGCTGAGGGAGTTCATACATGACCTCGAGCATGATCGTTTCCATGATCGAGCGGAGCGCACGCGCGCCGGTCTTCAGGTCGATGGCTTTTTGTGCGATCGCCTTCACGGCGTCGCGGGTAAAATGCAGGCGCACGCCATCAATCGCGAAGAGCTTGGCGTATTGCTTGATCGTTGCGTTCTTCGTCTTGAGAAGAATTTTTTCGAGATCAGCGACGGAGAGTTGATCGAGTACCGAAACCACCGGCAGGCGACCGATGAATTCCGGGATCATGCCGAAGCGCACGAGATCTTCGGGCGCGATTTTCTTCATTACCTCTTCGGGTGTAATCGCGCGGTCGTCGGCATTGACGTGGAAACCGACAGAGCTCGAGCCAAGGCGTTTCTTGAGAATTTGATCGAGACCGACGAAAGCGCCTCCGCAGATAAACAGGATGTTGGCGGTATTAACCTGGATGTATTCTTGGTTCGGGTGCTTGCGGCCGCCTTGGGGCGGGACATTGCAGACCGTGCCTTCGAGGATTTTCAACAGCGCCTGTTGCACGCCTTCGCCGGAAACGTCGCGGGTGATGGAGACGTTTTCGGTGGAGCGGCGCGTCTTGTCGATTTCGTCGATGTAGATAATGCCGCACTCGGCGCGTTTCACATCGTAGTTCGCGGCCTGGAGGAGACGCAACACGACGTTTTCTACGTCTTCGCCGACGTAGCCGGCCTCGGTCAGCGTGGTCGCGTCGGAAATGGCAAACGGCACGTCGAGAATGCGCGCGAGCGTGCGGGCAAGCAGGGTTTTTCCTGAGCCGGTCGGGCCGGCGAGGAGGATGTTGCTCTTCTCGACTTCGACGTCGTTGAACTCATGCGCCATCTCCGTGGGATCGAGCGTGGACGGGCTGGAGCCAAATTTGAGGCGCTTGTAATGATTATAAACGGCGACAGCCAAAACCTTCTTTGCGTGGTCCTGCCCGATTACGAACTCATCGAGGGTGCGCTTGATCTCGGCGGGCTTGATGAGGCGGATCGCGGGCTTTGTTTCCGCGGACGCGGCAGGCTTGAGCTCGCGGTCCATGATCGTCTTACAAACGCCCACGCAGGAGTCGCAGATGTACACGCCCGGCCCAGCGATGATTTTTTTCACCTCCGTCTGCGACTTCCCGCAGAAAGAACATAGCGTCATGCGCGATGATTTAGCCATTTGACCAATTTGCCTCGGTCCTATGCGCCGAGTCCAGAGCAGATTTCAGCTCAATCTGTTACAAAATCGCACCTACCCCAGCCGGGCCAAGGAGCCCTTCCCTTACCTTTTTAAGCTGTTGCGCTCGGAACCACGATCTTTTGAGCCTCGCGGGTCGAAGCGATCACATGATCCACGATGCCGTAAGTCTTGGCTTCTTCGGCATCCATGTAGTAATCGCGGTCGGCATTGCGCTCGACGTCCGCTACGGGCTTGCCGGTGTGCTTGGACAGTACGCCGTTAAGCGTCGTGCGCCAGCGGATGATCTCGCGGGCCGCAATAGCGATATCGGCCGTCTGCCCACCGGCGCCGCCGCTGGGTTGGTGAATCATGACGCGGCTATTAGGGAGCGCGAAACGCTTACCCTTGCTGCCGGCCGCGAGGAGCACGGTGCTCATGCTAGCAACCATGCCGATGCAGTAGGTGACGACATCGTACTGCATGAAGTTCATCGTGTCGTAGATCGCCATACCCGCCGTGACGCTGCCGCCCGGCGAGTTGATGTAAACGTGGACGTCTTTCTTCGCATCTTCCATCTGCAGATAGAGCATCTGCGCGATCACGAGGTTGGCCACGGCATCATCGATGGGGGTGCCAATGAAAATGATCCGATCCTTCAAAAGGCGCGAATACACGTCC
Organism: Opitutaceae bacterium; assembly: GCA_009919985.1. Taxonomy (GTDB): domain Bacteria; phylum Verrucomicrobiota; class Verrucomicrobiia; order Opitutales; family Opitutaceae; genus Tous-C4FEB. Next base: position 3,463 of record RGAX01000062.1, on the reverse strand, counting down.
ATGGCGCGCGTCTCGCGGCCGTTGCTGTCGTAGATGGTGGGATTGGGAAGATAGTAGCTCACGGTATGGTTTTAACGGCGACTCAAGCCTTCGCTGGGCTCGTCGTAACCGTAGCCTTAGAGACGAGGAAATCAACCGCCTTGTCGAAAATGATGTTCTGCTGGATAGCGCGGAGCTGATCGCGGTCCTTAGTGAGGTCCTTGACGAGCTTCTCGGGCTTCTGGCCGGAGCGACTGGCCTCGCGGTAGATAAAGTTGTCGATATCGCGCTCGCTCACCGTGAGCTTCTCGGCGGTGGCAATCTTGGCGAGAATGAGCTGGACCTTCACGCGCTGCGTAGCGGCTTTTTGGGCGCCAGCGAAGAGCTCTTTCTTGTCCTTTTCAAATTGATCCTGCGGCACACCACGGCGCATGTTTTCCTCGATGAACTGGCGGAGCACACCCTGAGTTTCGGAATCGACGAGGCTCTGCGGCACGGGGAAATCGACCTTGGCGGCAATAGCCTCAGTGACTTGGCGGCGCTGCGCGGTCTGGTTCTCGTATTCTTTGCGGAGCTTGAGGTTATTGCGGACGCTGCTCTTGAGCGCCTCGAGGTTGTCCACTTGCTGGGATTTGAAGAACTCTTCGTTGAGCTCGGGCAACACGCGCTCACGGATTTCGAGGATCTCGACAGCGTAGGTAGCGACCTTGCCGGCCAATGCGGCCACAGGGGCAAAATCAGCGGGGAAGGTGATCGTGATGTCCTTCTTATCGCCGGTTTTCACACCAGCGAGGGCTTTGCCCAAGCCAGGGAGCACGCCGTCGTTGGCGCCTTCGACTTCTTCCCAAGTCTGTGGAACTTTGCCGTAGATTTGTTTCTCAGGAGCGAGCTCGGTGATGGCCTTGCCATCAACGGTTCCCTCATAGGAGAGCTTCACATAATCGCTCTTTTGAGCGGGACGCTCGGCGACCTTGAAATCAGCGCGTTCGCCGCGGAGACCTTCGATCACGGTGTCGACTTCGGCATCGCTCGCATCAGTGCCGGCAATCTCGGTGGGCAAGCCCACGTATTCAGGGAGCGCAAATTCAGGCTGCACATCGACCGTGACCGTGACGGCGGCCGAGAGGCCGGGCTCGATGGTGCCTTCCTCAACGTTCACGAGGTTGAGCACTTCGAGTTTCTTTTCGTCGAGGGCGCTGCGGTAGGCCTTGGCGACGACCTTCTGTTTGAATTCGCCTAATATGTCTTTGCCGTAGCGCTTCAAGACCAAGTTGGCCGGAGCTTTGCCAGGACGGAAACCAGGGAGCTGGGCGAACTTAGAAAATTCGCTCACGGTCGCTTGGTATTCAGCGTCCACTTCACTCTTGTCGAGGGTGACGACGATGCTTTTGCGCGTATCGGAGACGTTATTGAGTTGGATGTTCACAGGTAAAAAGGTCGAAGACAGGTTTTCGTTAAAAGAATCGGGCAACCTACGCGACGCCCCCACCCGGTCAATGACGGATTCGGCCTCGCCGCGCGTCCGGCGCTTGCACGCTTGCCCCAGTCCCCCGCGATGCGTTTGGTGACCCCGATGCCGAGTTTGTCTGAGCTCATCCGCGACCACGCCCCCGTCCTGATTTTGGACGCAGCCTCGCTACGCAGCCAAGTCGGCCTTTACGCCGCCGACGGCAGCTCTCGGTGGGAAACCCAAACAGGAGAAGCCGGCGTCGCGATCTTCCGCTGCGTCGAGCGTTTGGACGTCGACCTCGCTACTGTCCGCGCCTTCGTCTTCTGCGAAGGCCCAGGCTCGACCCTCGGTATCCGCACCGTCGCGATGGCCCTCCGTGCCTGGCAAACCCTGAGCCCGCGCCCTGCCTATGCCTACGGCAGCCTCGATTTGATCGCCCACGCCGTCGGTGCGCCCGCGACCGGCATCATCGCCGATGCCCGACGCGACACCTGGCATTATCAACGCCTCGGTCAACCCCTCCGCCGCGTCCCCACCGCTGAGCTCCCGCTGCCCACCGACGTCGTCACGACCCCCTACGACGTCGCCGCCCTGCTCGCCCGGACGACCGAGGCCGCGATCTTCCGCTACGTCGAAGCGCCCGAAGCTTTTTTGCACGAAGAACCGAGCTACGCGACCTGGAGCCCGCATATCCACCGCGCGCCCACGCCCAGCGCTTAACAACGGTGCGATTCTGAGCCGAGAGTGTGGCCCCAGAGGAAACTGCGCTTGACCCGACGCGCGAAATCCAAAGTTTCTCGCCTCCGTCAGACGCCCCCATCGTCTATCGGCTAGGACGGGTGGTTCTCATCCACCAAAGCGGAGTTCGACTCTCCGTGGGGGCACCAATTTTTTTAAGGCTTCAGAGGGAAAAAGCCAAAATGAAGGTGTCAAAAAAGGGCACTTGAGGACACATAGGCGTCCGATATTATACGATTTTATGGGCACCCCTACCCGCTTTATTGCCCGCAAGCGTCCCGAGATATTGGTCGCCGGCTGACGCAGGCAATCGCAATTTGAGCTATTATCAGCAGACATCAGGAGTTCGCCTCAATTGGACTTCGTCAGATCATCCAGTTATTCACTTTTTTAACAGTTTAAATCAATTCAATTTAAATTCTTATTAATTCAATATACATTTGAAATAAACAACTAAGATATTATTTTATCGATTCATAATCTATTCATGAATCAGCGTAAAAATCACATTGGCGCTTCTCAACTTGCGCTTATTCTGCAAGCGCGAGGCATGATGTCCGCGCGCGGCCTTGCTGAATCCGTGAAGATTAGCCAGCCCACTTTATCACGCTGGCTTGGCAACTTGGGCTCAGCGGTAGAACGGGTAGGCGCCGCACGCCAAACCCAATACGCGTTGCGTCGTAATGTTCGCAACCTCGGGATGGGATGGCCGCTTTACCGCATCGACGAACAGGGACGCGCTCGCGAGGCGGGTGAACTACGAGCGCTCCATGGTGGATTTCGGCTGATCACCTCTAGTAGTACTCCTGCCTGGCTTGCCCAAGAATACCCCGCCGGAGTTTTCCCCGGTCTGCCATTTTTCCTTCAAGACGTAGGTCCCCAAGGCTATCTCGGGCGGGCCGTAGCCCGAGAAATATCCCAGCGTCTAGGCGTTCCCCAGGATCCGCGTAGCTGGCAGAACGATGATATTCTCGCCTATCTATTAAGCGAGGGTTATGATTTACCGGGCAACTTTGTATTGGGTGATCATGCTCTCGAGAGAGCGTTACGACAGCTTGCAGCCGCTCCGAGCAATACCCTGGCCACAATCGCGCCAAACGATCGCGCCTCGGTCTATCTTCAGCGGGCTGCTGCTGCTCAACGCGGTGAACTTATTGGTTCATCCGCTGGCGGCGAGCAGCCGAAATTTCTCATAACTGATCACCGTTCGGGCAGCTCGTTCAGCCAAGTCATAGTCAAATTTTCCGCAGCGGAAGATTCCACCGTAAGCAGACGTTGGGCCGATCTATTACTCTG
>RGAX01000061.1 GCA_009919985.1 Opitutaceae bacterium | reverse complement strand
CGGCCGGGCTCGCCTTTGCGCTCGCAGCGGTGGCGGCGTGTATACCGCTATTGCTTGGCGCGGGAGTAGCGGCGGGACCTGTGATCGTGGGTGGGCTGGCGGTGTTTGGGGCGGTATTTGCACTCAACTCAGCGGTCCATTCCTATTTGATTTTGGATTACACAGACGGAGACAAGGTCGCGTTGAACGTGGGATTTTACTACATGGCCAACGCGGGTGGACGGCTCATGGGTTGCTTGTTGTCCGGGGTGCTGTTTCAGCATGGCGGGCTCGTGGTGTGCCTGTGGGGGACGTTTGTTTTTGCGTTGGCAGCGGGGGTGATCGCATTGGGGCTACCGCGGGTGGCGAAACACCCTGGAAAATTCGCGGCCTCCGCCGCTTCGGCGGACAGCGGTGGGGAATAATTTGGAGTTGGCGATCACGCGGACTCTAGTGGTGGCGCTTTGGGCTGACTTCCGGCGCGGCGCTTGCGGTACTGGTGGGAGCGGCGGTGGAAGTTGAGGGTTGAAAGTTGAGGTGGGGGTGCGAGCGTCGGATTTTACGTATGCACCTAGATATTCCTGTGGGCGATTTCGCCGGCTACATCTTTGATTTGGACGGGACGTTGATCGACTCAATGCCGATCCACTATGTCGCCTGGGATGCAGCGATGCGGCAGGCAGGGTTGGCAGAGCCCTTGAGTGAGGATTTATTTTACTCGCTCGGGGGCGTTCCGACGCGGCGCGTGGCGGAACTGATCGGGCAGCATTACGGACTAAAAGTGGACGTGGAGCAGGTTTTTCACGCGAAGGAGACGTTTTTTGTGGAGAAACTAGCCGCAGTGAAAGTGATCGAACCCGTGGCGGCGGTGGCGCGCCGGGTAGCGTTGACGCGACCGGTGGCGATCGCTTCAGGCGGGCCGCGCGATGTGGTGGTGCGATCTTTAGAGGTGAGTGGGTTGAAGCCGCTGTTTCCGGTGGTGGTGTCGGCGGATGATGTGGTGCACGGGAAGCCGTCGCCGGACATGTTTTTGTTGGCGGCGCAGCTCATGGGAGTGTCGCCGGAGCGGTGTCTTGTGTTTGAAGATGCAGAGCCAGGGATGCGTGCGGCGGAGGCGGCTGGCATGGCTTGGGTGCGGGTGGAGAGTCGACGTTGCTAAGGTAAGTCGGATGTTGCGTGATTTGAGGCTTTCGTGGTGGTGCGAGTTTGTGTTCGTGTGGCGGGATGAAACTTGAGGCCTTAGTAAAGTCGTCGGTGCTCACGCAGCCGGTTTATGAACCGGGTAAACCGATCGAGGATGTGGCGCGCGAGCTGGGACTCGATCCAGCAGGGATCATCAAGCTGGCGTCGAACGAGAATCCTTGGGGCCCTTCGCCGAAAGCGATCGCCGCGGCAAAGGTGGCACTGGAGCACAGTGAACTTTATCCGGATGGTGGATGTTTCGCGCTGCGGCAAAAATTAGCGTCCACGCACGGGCTCGGCGCGGATCAGTACGTGATCGGCAATGGATCGAACGAGATTATCGAGTTGCTCGGGCATGTATTTTTGGGCGCGGGCGACGAGGTGGTTTTCGGTGGGCCGGCGTTTGTCGTTTATAAACTAGTTACGTTGCTTTTCGGCGCGAAGGTAGTGCAGGTCCCATTGAAGCAATGGCGTCATGATCTCGACGCGATGGCGCGGGCGATCACCCCGCGCACGAAATTGATATTTGTGGCGAGTCCGAACAATCCGACGGGCACGGCTAACGACGCGGCGGAGTTGACGGCGTGGGCGAGGGCTTTGCCAGAGCACGTGGTCGTGGTATTTGATGAGGCTTATGCGGAGTATCTAGCGCCAGGTACGGCGATGGACTTGCGGCCTTTGATTGCAGAGGGTCGGAAGGTGATTGGGTTGCGGACGTTTTCCAAAATATACGGGTTGGCCTCCCTGCGCATCGGTTATGGTTATGCGGGAGCCGAATTGGCGGGATTATTGAACCGCGTACGGCAGCCGTTTAACGTAAATGCCATTGCTCAAGCGGCGGCTTTGGGGGCACTGGATGATCGTGAATTTGCCGAAACGTGCGCACGTGAGAATCGGGCGGGGCTAGTTCAGATTGAGGTGGGCTTGCGTGCGCTCGGTTTGGAGTGGGTGCCGAGCGTGGCCAATTTTATGTTAGTAAAAGTGGGGGACGGCGCACGCGTGTTTACGGCTTTGCAGGCGCGCGGTGTTATAGTGCGGCCGGTTAAAGTTTATAGTTTGCCTGAGTGGGTGCGCGTGACCGTCGGCACCCCGGCGCAAAACGTGCGGCTGCTAGCCGAGCTGGCGACGGTGCTCTGACCTCGACCCTGCCGGAACCGATAATTTCCTAAGTAAATCCTAAACCCTTCGCGGCCTAGTGAGATTTTGCAGGCGGTCTAAACGGCGGCAGCGCGACGCAATCGATCATTAATGGCCTCGGCCGGTCCTCGGCCGCAGGCGTATTCGGCGTGAAGGCGGCGATAACCCGCGGTATCGAGCGCACGCAATTGCGCAAAAAGTCGGCGGGCGGCGCCGTGCAAATTTCCGCGGGCATCGAGCCAGAAAATATTCTTGGCCGTCCGACCCGCGGGCTTGGCGATATGCAAAAAAGCCTCGTTCGGTCCGCTCTTGGCGATGAGCGCAGGTGTTATACGGGCATGTAAGACTAGTGACGTCCGCGGGCTGTAATGTCGCGTGAGTAAGCCGGGAGCGACTTGGGCCTGAGTGGGAGCGACGGTTTTGGGACGGCGCCAGGCGACGGGTCGACCGAGGGCAGTAGCGAGTGCCTCGCGAGAGATCGCACCAGGCCGCAAGAGCCGAGGGCGGGCAGGATTACGCAGATCGATAATCGTCGACTCCAGGCCAATGTCGGCGGGACCGCCGTCGAGAATGGAGTTGATTTTAGAGCCGAGGCTGGCGCGGACGTGTTCGGCTGTGGTTGGGCTGATGTAGCCGAAGGGATTCGCGCTCGGAGCGGCGAGCGGGCGACCGCTAAGCTGGATCAGGCGGCGGAAAAGCCTGTGCGCGGGCATTCGCACGGCCACGCTCGGCAAGCCCGCAGAAACGATGGCAGGCACGACGGCTTTTTTGGGTAAAATGAGGGTGAGCGGGCCCGGCCAGAATTTCTTGGCGAGGCGGAGCGCGGCGGCGTTGGGTACGGCGATGGCGTCGAGTTCGGTCAAAGCGGCGATGTGGACAATCAGCGGATCGGTGGTGGGTCGGCCTTTGGCGGTGAAAATCTTTTGGCAGGCGCGGGGGTTCAGCGCATCGGCAGCGAGGCCGTAGACGGTCTCGGTCGGGACGCCTACGATGTCACCGGCTCGCAGGCAATGCGCGAGGTAGCTCAGATTGCGCGGGGTGCCGCGAAAAATGCGGGAAGTGGGCTTTCGCGGCATGACATAAAAAAGGCCGGAGTGGTTTACTCCGGCCTGTAAAGGGGTCTCGGTCGTCGCTTATTTGGCGAGCAACATGTTGCGCGAGTGCTTGATCGTGCGGGTTATGGCACGCTGGTGTTTCGCGGAGAGATGGGTGTACTTGCGGGGCAAGATCTTACCGGTATCGGTCACGAAATTTTTCATCACTTCCGGAGTGGTGAACGGGATCTGATCCGGGGAGAGGGTCTGCGTGGTGGTTTCGGTGGTGCTCATAGCTTTAAATTGGATTTGAGAACGTTGACGGGCTTCGGATATTGTCAATGGCACATTTTTAGGTGGAAACGGAGCCGAATTGCGGGGAATTTGCCCCTGCTCAACGGTCCCCGTAGCTCAAATGGATAGAGCAAGCGTTTCCTAAACGCTGGATTCCGGTTCAATTCCGGACGGGGGCACCAGCGCTCGGGTCTGCCCATTAGCCATGGGGCGTGTAGGCGTCGCGAAGGACTTGGAAAGTGTGACGGACCTTGATGGGCGAGCCGAGGCGTTCGAGGTGCGCGGCTAGTTGCGTAAGGCAACCGATGTTGCCGCTGGCGACGACGGTTGCGCCGCTGGCGATGACGGCCCGGGCTTTTTTCTCGCCGAGGGCGGCGGCGATCTCGGGTTGGTCGAGGTTGTAGGTGCCGGCGCTGCCGCAACACAGGTGGGCATCGGGGAGCTCGATGACTTCGACGCCGGGGATGGCGCGGAGCAACGAGCGAGGTTCAGCGCGCACGCCCTGGGCATTGGCGAGGTGACAGGCGTCGTGGTAAGCGATGCGACGCGGCACGGGCGCGGTGGTCGGCGGCGTGCGCAGGCCTAGGCGCGTGAGAAAAACACTCACGTCCATCACGCGGTGGCGGAACGCTTCGGCGCGGGCCTCCTCGGGCGTGCCGCGGAGCACCAGATGATATTCGTGGAGCGCAGAGCCGCAACCTGCGGCGTTGGTGAGGATCGCGTCGACGTCTGCGGGAAACGCATCGAGGTTTTTACGGGCAAAAGCTTGCGCCGCGGCGAGGTCGCCGGTGTGCCACGCGAGGCCACCGCAACAGCCTTGGGCGGCGGGGATGACGACTTCTACGCCTTGCTGTGCGAGCACGGCGAGGGTCGCGGTGTTGATATCGGGCGCGAGGACTTGTTGAGCGCAGCCGGTGAGGAGTGCGACCCGCGCGCGACGTTCGCCGATCGCGGGCGTGATATGTGCCCAAGACGCGGCGGGCGGCAGGTGCGCGGGCACGAGGTCGATCATCGGGCGCAACGCGGCAGGCACGAGCGGACGCATGAGTTTGCCGAGGCGACCCGCAGCGGCGGCGAGGCGAAAACGGCGGGGAAACGGGATCGTCTGCGCGGCAAGAAAGCGGCGGAGCTTTTCGGCAAAAGTGCGTTTGAACTTCGTCTGGGCGACGGCGCGGAACGGGCTGATCAGGTCACGGTAGGGCACACCACTGGGGCAGGCGGGTTCGCAGGCGAGGCAACCTAGGCAGCGATCCACGTGCGGTTGCGCGGCGGCCCAAGGGAGCTTTTCCTCCAGGACCTGTTTCATGAGGACGATGCGACCTCGCGGGCTGTCCATTTCTTGGCCGAGCTCTGAATACGTCGGGCAGGCCGCGAGGCAGAAACCGCAATGCACGCAGGCTTCGACGGCGTGGGCCATCGTGCCGGTGAGTGGGCCGTGCTTATCTTTGGAAATGGTGTGGAGCATCAGGCGGCAAGGGACGGAAAACGGTTGTAGGGATCGAGGGCGGTTTTCACTGCCGCGACGATCGCGGGCGAGGTGGGGGCGTCGAGCCAAAGCGGGCCGGGGCCGCGGAGCGTAAGCGCAGGTAGACCAAGACTGACGATGGGCGCGGGGAGCGAGACGAGCGCGGCGTTGCCACCGGCGGTGACATGGAGTTTGCCGGCGTGGTTACGCACGGTTGCAGCGAGTGCGGGCAGTTGCGACGGCGTGAGCGCGAGCTTAAGCAACGGACCGTCGGCGAAGGTCCAACGCAGTTCGCGCAGATCGGCCCACAGTGCATCGGCGCTCGCCGCGGATAGGATTTCTCCGGGGAAACGCGTTAAAATTTCCGTGGCCAGTAACGGCAGCGCAGCAGCGGGGCCGGCGAGACGGAGGGCGATGGCGTCGGCGGTTGGCAGAAAATCAAGTGCGTCAATTTCCCAACGCGCTCCAGCAGCGGCGGTGAGAATCTGGGTCGCGGCGTTGGCGTCGGTGACAGGTAAACGCAGTGTGAGCGTCGCGGCCGGACGCGGGAAAACCTTAAACGTAAGTTCACCGAAGACCCCGAAGCGGCCGAGGCTGCCGACGAAAAATTTAGGGATGTCGAAACCGGCGGCGTTTTTTACAACTTTACCACCGAGGCGCACGAGGCGACCGGCGCCATCCACAAAACGCACGCCGAGGATGAAATCGCGCACTCCGCCAAAACGGAAGCGCCCTGGGCCACTGAGGCCGGCGGCGAGTGTGCCGCCGAGAGTTGCACCGGCTTCGATTAAGTACGGATCGAAAGGCAGGTATTGGCCGCGGGCCTCAAGGGTAGAGGCGATCTCGCGCAGGGAGGTGCCGGCGAGTGCGGTAAAGGTAAATTCGTCGGGCTGGTATTCGGTGATGCCGCTCAGACCGAGCGTAGAGATAAGCGTGACCTCGGGCGCGACGGCGCAGAGGCGGGGCTTGGTGTGCGCCCCGATGGCGAGGACGCGCGGGACAGATCTAACGGCGTCGGCGAGCTCGGCGAGGGTGGTGGGCGTGAGCGGGGCGTTCATTCGCGGGAGATGAGGCCGGCTTTTTCGAGCGGATGGAGGCCGTGTTGCGCGAGCGCGGGGGCGGTGCCGTCGGGAAACATTTTTCCGGGATTGGCGAGGCCGAGCGGATCGAAGGCGTGGTGCAGACGGTGCAGGCAATCGAGTTCGTCGGCGTTGAACATCTCGGCGAGATAATCGCGTTTCTCAAGGCCGACTCCGTGTTCGCCGGTGATGGATCCGCCCATCTCTACGCACATGTGGAGGATTTTTCCGGCAAGCATTTCGGCGCGCTCGAGGGCGCCGGGTTCGGTGCCGTTGTAGAGAATGAGCGGGTGGAGGTTGCCATCGCCGGCGTGAAAAACGTTGGCGCAGCGGATACCGTCGGCGCGGGACATCTCGGCGATGCGGCGCAGCGCTTCGCCGAGGCGGCGACGGGGTACTACGCCGTCTTGCACAATAAAATCGGGTGAGAGGCGGCCGACGGCGCTGAAGGCGCTCTTGCGGCCCTTCCAGATGGCGGCGCGTTCGGTGGCGTCGCGGGCGGGTCGGGCTTCGACGGGGCCGCTGGCGGCGATGAGGGCGTCGAGTTGCGGACGTTGGGAGGCTACGACCTCGCGCGGTCCTTCGAGTTCGACGATGAGAACGGCTTCGCAGCCCGGCGGATATTCAGCATGAACGGCGGCACTGGCGGCTTCGAGCGCGAGTGCGTCCATGATTTCGATGGCGCCTGGGAGCAGACCGCTGGCGATGATCGCGGAGACGGCGTCACCGGCTTGCTCGAGTGTGCGGTAGCCGGCGAGCACCGTATGAAACACTTCTGCCCGGGGTAAAAGTTGTAATGTGATTTCCAGTGCGATGCCGAAAAGACCTTCGTTGCCGACGAATAAGCCGCACCAATCGGGTCCGAGTTGTTCGCGGCTAGCGCCACCGAATTCGACGACTTCGCCGGTGGCGAGGACCGCTTTGAGGCCGAGAACGTGGTTGGACGTCATGCCGTATTTTAGGCAATGCGCTCCGCCGGAATTGAAAGCCACGTTGCCACCGATGGTGCAGATGGACTGGCTGGACGGATCAGGCGCGTAGTGGAGACCGTAGGAGGCGACGGCTAGGGTGACGGCGGTGTTGATCACTCCGGGTTCGACAACGGCCACGCGTTGGGCGGGGTCGACGCGGAGGATGCGGTTGAGGCGATTGAGCGTGATGACAAGACCACCGGCAACGGGCGTGGAACCGCCGGAAAGACTAGTGCCGCTACCGCGGGCCACGAAGGGAATTTTTTCAGCCTGGCAGAGGCGGACAAGTGCGATGACCTCGGCCTGGGTTTCGGGGACGGCGACGGCGAGCGGCGCGGTGCGGAAGGCGGTGAGGCCGTCGCTCTCGTAAGCGGCGAGTTGCGCTGGACCGGCGAGCACGCGTGCGGGCGGCAAAATCTCGCCGAGGCGACGCAGAAAGCGCACAGGATCGGTGGCGGGAGCAACGGGTGAACTCACGGGAAGATGCGCGGTTGGGTTTAGCGGAGGGCGGGGCCGGTGGAACCGCGGATGATGAGTTGCGGCTCGATGGTGCGCACCCAGGGCTTCCGGCGGAGCGGTAGGTTGAGTTGGCTCAAGATGAGTTCGGCGGCAGTTTCGGCGGTGGTGGTCACTTGTTGATCCACGCTGGTGAGGCCAGGCGTGGTCATGGCGCAGATGTCTTGGTTGTTGAAGCCCGTGATGGAAATATCTTGGGGAACGCGCAGACCGGCGGCTTGAAACCCGTGGAGCGCGCCGACCCCGATCTCGTCGTTGCGGGCGATGTAGGCGGTGGGGTGTTTTTTCTCGGCCGCGAAAATCGCAGCAAGGGCGCGGCCGTATTCAAAATCACTGGTGCGTACGTGGAGGTGATCGCGGGAATGGGTGCAGGTATCGAAGTCGAGTTGGTGGCGCTCGAGCGCGGTGTGCACGCCGTGAAGGCGCTCTAGTACGGTGCGAGCGGTGCCGCCGAGAGCGAGCAGCCCGAAGCTTTTATGGCCGAGGCTGACGAGGTGATCGATCACGGCGATCATGCCCGAGGCTCGGTCGAGGGAGACGGTGTTGGCGCCTTCGATGCCGGCGTGGTCGATGATGAGATGCGGTGTTCCGTGGGCGTTGAGTTCGGTAAGGCGTTGGGCAATTTCTTCGGGTATGAAATGTCCGATGAACACCACGGCATCGACGCGCATGGAGAGAAAATGGCGGACGACGCGGCGGCTCTCGCCGGGGTCGAGTACCTCAATGAGCGAGGCGTAATTACGTTCGCGCAGAAGGCGCTGGAGGGCGGCGAGTTTGCGCACGGCGGGCGGTGTGAGCAGATCCTCCATGCAGATGCCGATGGTCGCAGTGCGTTTGCCTTTAAGGTGGAGCGCGTAGGCGTTGGGCGTGAAGCCGGTGGCTTCCATCGCGACTTGAACGCGCTCAATAGTTTTAGCTTTGAGTCCGGGTTGGCCGTTGAGCACGCGTGAAACGGTCGTGCGGGCGAGGCCGACGTGGCGGGCAAAATCCGCCGTGGAACGGATTTGCGGGAGCGGGGAGGAGGGGGACGCTTTGCTCACGGTGGATTCAACCCGAAAGATTTCCGCCCGTGCGAGGCGGTGTCAATGACTGCTCCGCCGATCCCTCACCCAGGGGAATCAGGGAAGGCGGTGGTAGTAGGGGAGGGACTCAGGCTTCTTTGAGTTTGGTCATCTCGAACTTCGGCGCGAGGATGTGCTGGAGCGCGAAGGCCAAAAGGTAGGCTCCGGCGCAGATCGCAAAGAGCACACCGTAGCCGCCGGAGATGTTATTTTCTAATTTGAATTTATCGAGGAGCTTACCGGCCATGATCGGGAAGAAGAAACCAACCAAGGAACCAGCCATGCCGCCGAGGCCGACGACGGAGGCGACGGCGCGTTTGGGAAACATATCTGAGGCAGTCGTGAAAAGATTGGCCGACCAAGCTTGGTGCGCGGCGCAGGCAAAGCCGATCAGCACGACGGCGGTCCAGTCGCCCACGTCTTTCACATAAATAATCGGGATCACGCAGCAGGCGAAGATGAACATGCCGGTTTTGCGCGCGCGGGTCACCGTCCAGCCGGATTTCACGAGCGCTCCGACGACCCAGCCGCCGAAGATGCTAAGAACAGTCGCCATGCCGTAGATGGTCGCGAGCATGTAGCCGCTTTGTTTGATATCGAGGTGGCGCGTCTGTTTAAAGAAGTCGGGTAGCCACGTGAGGAAAAACCACCAGACTGGATCGGTGAGCGCCTTGGCGACGATGAAGGCCCAGGTCTGGCGGTAACCGAGTAAGCCAGACCAGGCAACTTTCTCGCCATCGCGGCTGGTGTCGTCGCGATCGCTGCGGATGTGTTCGAGCTCGGCGGCGTTGGCGGCTTTGATTTTCTCTGGGACGTTGTAAAAGGGAAACCAGAAGAACAACCAAACGAAGCCCGCAATACCCGCGAAGATGAACGCCCAGTGCCAGCCCAAGGATAGCGCGATCGCGGGCACGATGAGGGGAGCTATGATGGCACCGACGTTGGTGCCGGAGTTAAAGATTGCGGTGGCAGTAGCTCGTTCGCGTTTGGGAAACCAGAGGGCGACGGCCTTGATTGCGGAGGGGAAATTACCGCCCTCGCCAAGGCCGAGCATGACGCGGGCAACATAGAAACCGCCGATGCTCATTACAAAGGCGTGGCCCATGGCCGCAAGGCTCCATGCCGCGATAGAAACGGCGTAGCCGATTTTGGTGCCGTACTTGTCGACCAGCCAGCCAAAGATCATCAGGCTGACCGCGTAGGAAAGCTGAAAAAATGCGTTGGTGTAACCAAACTGCTCGTTCGTCCAGTGGAGTTGCTCATCTAAAATCGGTTTGATGAGAGCAAGAATCTGCCGGTCGATGTAGTTAATCGTTGTGGCAAAAAACAGTAGCGCGCAGACGACCCAGCGGTAACGAGTCATGTCCGAAGATGAGGAGGGGTGTTCCATGTGTGTTTTGTGTGAACATACCCGCACGGAAAGTCATGCTGAAAATGCGGACACGTGTCCCTTGGATCTTGACTTTCCCCAGCCTGAACCGCAGGCTGATCCTTTACGATTTCTCCTCAAGTCACCCCTAGGGCATTCCTCGATCACTCTTGGGTTTTGGAGAGAACTTAAGATGCAGTATTTCCAGCTCTTTTTTACCACAATTTAGACCAAGAAAACCCGATGCACTGGGGCCGCGAGGTCGCAGAACATATGTAACCCGTTAGAACCAGAACATAACCCGACATGAAACCCACCCAAACCCTCCGCACTCTCTTGCGCCTGACCACGTTGTTGGCAGGTTTATTCCTCTTTGCTGGCCAAGCGCCTGCTCAGACTGCCGCCACCGGTACTATCGAAGGCCGCGTCCTTAACACCGACAACGGCAAATACCTCAATAACGTCCGCGTTACCGTCGAGGGCACCTCGCTTGAAACGTTCACGGATTCGTCTGGTCTTTTCCGCTTGAGCAACGTTCCCGCTGGCACCGCCAAAGTGAACGCTTTCTATACCGGTCTCTCGAATCAATCGATCACCGTCGCTGTCTCCGCGGGTGTCTCGGTGAACCTCGATATCAATCTTTCCACTAAGTCCTCCACCGCGAATAAAGACGGTGACGTGCTCAAGCTCGACGCCTTCAAGGTCGCCGCCGCCGTCGAAATGGACGCCGCTTCTATCGCGATTAACGAACAACGTTTTTCGTCCACGATCAAAAACGTCGTCTCCACTGACGCGTTCGGCGACATCACCGAGGGTAATCTCGGCGACTTCGTGAAATTTCTGCCCGGCGTTACGATCGACTACGTCTCGCCCGACGCCCGCACTATATCCGTGCGTGGCGTTCCCGCCAATTACACCCCGGTTACGCTGAACGGCAACCGTATCGCCAGCGCCAACTCTTCCTCCGCTGGCCGGACCTTCGAGCTCGAGCAGATCTCTATCAATAATGCCGGCCGCATCGAAGTTCTTAAGTCTCGCTCGCCCGAGACCGCAGCCGACGCTCTTGGTGGTGCGATCAACCTGGTTCCGCGCAGCTCCTTTGACCAAGCCAAAGCCTCCTTTAGTTATCGCGCCTTCGTGAGCGCTAACGGCGACGAAAAGGACTTCAAAAAAACCCGCGGTCCCACCAACGAATCATCCAGAAAAATCAAACCCGGCTTCGACTTTGTCTATATCAATCCCGTTTCGAGAAACTTTGGCTACACCTTGGCCCTGCTTGAATCTAATATCTATTATCCCCAGCATCGCTCCAACCCTAACTGGGCTCCCAACGCCACCGCAGCGATCGGCCCAGCCGCCAGCCCCACCAGCCCTTACCTGCGCAGCTACCAGGTTCAAGACGGTCCGAAGAACAACGCCCGCAAATCCATCAGCGGCACCGTGGACCTCCGCCTGAATAAAACAGACACTGTCTCTGTCGGCGCTCAGTGGAATTACTACAACGCCTCCTTCAGCAATCGCCCTGTCACCTATGACGTCGGCTCCTCTACGGCACCCCTTGCGTTTAGCCCCGACTTCGTCAACGGCGCGCTCGGCAAAGGCTCGGTCGTTCTCGGCGGCACTTCGTTCCGCCACAAATACGGCTATACCTACGCGACCGACACGACCTACAAGCACAACGGCCCCATCTGGAAAATCGACGGCGGATTTGCCTTCTCTCACGCCACGAATCACTACCACGATGAGCAAGATGCTCACTTCAACGGCGTCACCCTCACGCTTCGTGGCACGCCAAGCGCCCCTGCTGCTTCTAGCCCTACGGTTAACTTCGCCGGTATCGCCGCAGGCAGCTATTTAATGCCGACTTCGATCTCCGTTTATGACACCGCGGGTGTAAACAAAATCGACCTCGCCAACGCGTCGAACTACAACATCTCTAACGTTAATTTTAATCCCGCCGACTCGGCTGACGTTTTCAAGACCGCCCGCGTCAACGCCAAGCGCGACCTCGGTCTCTCGTTCCCGGTCACCTTTAAGACCGGCCTCAACCTGCAGGAAGAAACCCGCGACATCCGCCTCGATAACCGCGGCAACTGGAATTTCGTCGGGCCTGATGGCGTTGCCAACACCGCCGACGACAACGCCGGCCTCTACAAATTGAGCGACCCGCAATACGCTTCCGGCCCCTTCCTCTTTGGCACGCCTCAGGTCCCGTATCCCGACGCCTATAGCGCCTTAACGCTGTGGAAACAACACCCCGAATATTTCGCTTTAGCGAGCACTGCCAATCCCACGATCAACAGCGCGACCAACTCGAAATACTTCCGCGAAGTCATCAGCGCCGCCTATATGATGTTTGACGCGCGCATGTGGGCCAATCGCCTTCGCATGTCGGGCGGTGTCCGCTTCGAGCGCACCCAAGACAAAGGCTACGGCGTCCTCAACAACCCGCGCGCCGGCTATATCACCAACGCTGCCGGCCAACTGGTCTTGAACCCCGACCTCGCCGCTCGCGCTAAGGCCCAATACAAAGACCGCGGCGATATCCGCTCCAAGTCTTACGACGGCTACTACCCGAGCTTCGACACCTCCTACAACCTCACCCATAACATCGTTGCCCGCGCGGCCTACGCTCGCTCCATCGGCCGGCCTGATTTGGGTAACATCATCCCGAGCACCACGCTGCCCGACACGAGCTTGGTCTCCGGCACCTACGCTATCACCACCGTCAATGCCGCGCTCAAGCCCACGCAGACCAACGCCTACGATGTCTCGCTTGAATACTACTTCGCGAAGACCGGCGTGTTCTCCGTC
>RGAX01000007.1 GCA_009919985.1 Opitutaceae bacterium | reverse complement strand
TAAGATTGATTATAAGCGAGATGCGCGGCGTAAAAATGATCGTCAGCGACGCGATCGATCTCCGGCGCTTGCACGCTGGTACCTAAGCCCACGACTGAAAAACCGGTTAAATTGAAAGGGAGCGTGTTTTTCTGGCCCGTGAGTGGCGCCACGAGAATACCGTGTATGCCGCGAGCTTGAAGCAGGTCGATGAGTCTCTCCGGGCGCATTTTGGGGTCGCTGGTGGAGAATTCCTCAAGGCTAAAGCCGCGTTCCACGGCTCGGGTGGTGGCTGCGGCGTAGAAATTACGATGCGTGGTCGCGTCGCGCCAGCGGTCCGTGGGTGCATCCGCGGTTAGAAATCCCAAAGAAGCTCGAACTGTGAAAGCGTGAGCGACCGTTCGACGACTACGCATGAGAGCGGTTACGAGTGGATTCGGCCGGTAACCCAGTTCCTGTGCGGCAGCGCGGATGCGCTCACGAGTGGAGGCGGGTATGCTGGGGTGGTGTTGGAGAGCGAGCGACACCGATGAACGTGAAACGCCCGCGTGTTCCGCCACGTGCTGCATCGAGATGGGACCTTTAAGAGCGTTCACCTGCTTTGATCCGCGCTTGATTTTGACCGGCATGGTTCGAGTTGCGAAAGCACAGATAGGGTCCCTGAAATAGCAATTTATTTTGGCTTCAGGTTAATGATATTAGCAAAATAGATTAAATCATTATCTAATAACAACTAAATGTATAAATACGATCTAATTACTCAACGATGCTAGTAATGGGAACTTTGCTGCAACGCAGTGCACGGTTTTTGGTGTATTGTTACACCCCCATACCCCATGACATTTTCTCCAAATTGTTTGAGCTTAATTAGAGCTTCAGGGATGTTTCTTGTCTTGATGCAGGCCACTCCTGCGCAGGTTGCTCCGGTGCCATCGGGCGCTTCTTCCACAAAAGAGGAAGCCGTCAGGCTTTCGCCGTTCGTAATTGCATCAGAGCGTGAGACAGGTTGGTCGGCTAATGACACGCTCTCGGCCACGCGCACGAAGCAGGCGCTCAAAGACGTTCCAGTGAACATCGATGCGATCACCGCTGATTTCATGGAAGACCTCGGTCTGTTTTCTGCCGACGAAACGGCTAAATTTGTCGCCAACGTTTATGCTTTGCCGGTGATGGAAAACGACAATCAAGGTGGCAATTTCTCGTTCCGCGGTATGACCCAGACGAACAACATCAGTCGCAATTACTTTCGTTGGTTCATCCCGAGCGATACCTACAACGTCGAACGCATAGACTTTGGCAAAGGCTCGAATTCGTTGATTTTCGGTGCCGTCGAACCGGGCGGGCAGGGTGCGGCGTTCACCAAGCGCCCGTTATTAAAAAACTTTGGCGAGATCTTCGCCAACCAAAACAGCGAGGGCGCCTATCGTTACCAGATCGATGTTAACCGCAAACTCCGTTCAAATCTCGCTCTGCGCTTCAACGCCGTGCGTAAGCAGGACAAGACGTTTCAAGACGCATCCGCTTATAAATTTGAAGGCGAGACGCTCGCTGCGGTCTGGCAACCCTTTGCCCGCACCTCGATTCGCGTCGAAGGCGAGCGTGGCAAATACGATAACACGCGCGGTTTCGCCGGCATAAACGTCTGGGAGCTATCCGCTCGCTCCAACGCTTGGAGCACTGCGGGCACGTATTACACCTCTGACAATGTTTGGGTGCTACAAGCTTCTCAGTCTGCGGCGGATCGATTGGCGACCAATTCGGTCGCGGGCGGCACGCTATCGCTTATCGAAGGCAGTTTCGTCGATGTCACGATGCGCGATGCGGCTGGCCTCGCCGTGGGTACCAAGCGGATCAATGGTTATCCCAAGCATTACAACCTTCGTGGCTCTTGGGACAAACAAGCGCGGCCCTTCGATACGTATTCGATTACCATCGAGCAAGGCATCGGCCCAGTTTCGTTTGAGCTCAGTTATAACCGTCAAAATCAGGCATCTGATCGTAATGACAACTCTTTCGACACCACGATCAGCGTCGACGTCAACGGCCGACCGTTCATCGACGCAGCTTCAGACCGCAAACATTTCGGAACGGATACGGACGCGTTTCGCGGCTCTATGGTTTATAATTGGGATAAGTTAAAGTGGATGCAGCAGATCTTCGTCGCCACCGCCGAGTACAACGAAAGTTCGCAGGACAACTATCGCCTCCAAGGCTATAACGTTAGGAACGTCCTCAATGGCACCGCCACAGCGATCAGCACGACCAACGATCGCGGGCGCCTAAGACTTTATCTTGATGACCCAGCTTTTTATTCGCGAGCCATCTTTGATCGTCTGCAATTCAACAATCCGCCGGTCACAAACACGGTTGATATGCGCATGTTGGGTTTCTTTGCCTCGGGCACAGATGCGGCAAGCGGCACGCAATTTGTGCGCAGCGCAGCGGCCTCATTTTCCGCGAGCGGAAAATATTTCGGTGGTCGCCTGTTGTCGCTTGTTGGCGTGCGCCGCGACACCAACCGCGAATATGATTATACGACCACGCGCTATTTTGGCCAATTTCAGGAAGCAATTCGCCCTCCTAAATACCAGGATGCGCTCAAGGGAGATTACACGGAAAACCTCTCGCAGAATCTTGATAACACCACGTTCACTGGCGGTCTCACGCTCGTGCTTACCAAGGACATCAACCTCTACGGCGTGTATTCCGAGTCATTCCGCTTCCAAGATTTTGTCACGTTCGACAACAAGCGCTTCGGTCCGGTCGAGGGCACCACGAAGGAAATTGGCCTCAAAGGTAGCGCGCTCAACGGCCGCGTCGGTCTTACGCTGGGAGTCTTCGATATTGAGCGGAAGAACGTCGTTCTCTCCTACAATAACGTCATCAATCTCAGCGCCGCTAACCTTGAGGATTTGATGAATCCCAACACGGTGCTGCCGGGTAGCCCGGGCTACCTTTACAGCGCTCCGGGCACCGCCAGCGCCGCGCGCAATTATCCCTCCATGGAAAATTCTACCGGCGCTGATCTTACCCTCATTCTCCGACCCACGAAGCAACTCCAAGTTCGCCTCACCCTAGCTCGGACCAAGGTCGTCGGAGACCCTGACCTTTCTTCGTTTCGCGCTTATTATACGGCCGCAGTCGCTCGCGGCAATGAGAGCCCTGCCGTCTTGGCCTTGGCCAAGCAGTTGCTCGATTCACTCGATATCCCTGGTAAACCTACCGGTGCTCGAGCCTCACCTTGGTCGGGGAGCTGGGTGATTGATTACACGATGCCTCGCGACGCTTGGATGCTGCTTAAAGGTGTGCGTGTCGGTATCAACGGAACTTGGCGTGACGATTACCTCCTCGGTCGCCCTAACGGTCAGCAGATGATTGGTGGCTCAAGTCACTTGATGAACGCTTACGTGATGCGCGACCAAAAAATCTGGGGCCAACAGGTTCGCTTCCGCTTAGGCGTTAAATATCTCACTGACTTTGAAAACGATAAGACGCGCAAGACGGGTTTCACCACCATGTCTAGCGGCAGTAACCGCTACACCTATTCCTACGTCATGCCGGCTCAATACGATCTCTCGGCCTCTGTTAAATTCTAAAAAACCGCCTTCATGATCCTCGCTCGAATCAGCCTTCTCTTTGCCTGTCTTCTATCGCTCGGTGTGTCCCTTAGGGCCGCCACACCGACCAAGCCCAACATCATCTTCATCCTCGCCGATGACTACGGTGTGGGCGAAGTTAGCGCTTACGGTGCCGACAATTACAAGACGCCCAACATCGACGCTCTCGCGCGCGGCGGCACCCGTTACACGCACGCTTATACGCCGTCTCTCTGCGGTCCCTCGCGCGCCACGATTTTGACGGGCCGTTATCTCTTCCGCACCGGTGCTACGAATCAGGACGCCACAGGTCGTTTCACGCCCGCGGCCGAGACGATGATGCCCACGATTCTCAAATCAGCCGGCTACGTCACTGCCGCCGTCGGCAAATGGGGCCAGCTTCCGCTCGGGCCGGGCGAATTTGGTTTTGATCAACACCTGAAATTCCAAGGCAGCGGCGCTTATTGGAACACCCAGGACAAAGCAAAAACCTACCTAGTTAACGGTAAAGTGACGCCGTTGAAGGACAAGGAATACTTGCCCGATGTGATGCACGCCTTCGTCACCGACTTCATCACCAAGAATCACGATAAGCCGTTTTATCTCTATTACTCCCTCTCGCACGTTCACACCGAGATTTTACCCACGCCCGACAGCGTGCCCGATAGTAAAGACATCTACGCCGATAACGTGAAGTATATGGACAAGCTTGTCGGTCAGCTGATCGCCGAACTCGAGCGCCAGCACCTCCGCGAAAATACGCTCATCGTTTTCTTCGGCGACAACGGTACGGCCAACGGTCGAGCTGATAACGCAATGATTGGTGGTCGTCGCCTCGACGGGGCCAAAGGCTCGATGCTCGAAGGAGGCAGCTTGGAGCCGCTCATCGTCAATTGGCCAGGCGTCACGCCCGCCGGTAAAGTTCGCGGCGACATGATTGATTCTACCGACTTCGTGCCCACGTTTGCTGAGATCGCTGGGGCTAAATTGCCCGAGAAAAAAATCATCGATGGGCGCAGCTTCGCCGCCTCGATTCGCGGTGATAGCAAGCAGGCCCGCCAATGGGTGTACCTCCAACTCGCCCGGCAATGGTATGTGCGCAGCTCGGCATGGAAACTCACGCAAGCCGGCGAACTCTTCGACATGAGCGACGCCCCGTTCTCCGAGAAACTCGTTTCAGCGGATACAAAAATTCCGGCGGCAATCGCGGCGCGTCAGCAACTCAAAGCCGCTCTCGACCAACTCAACCCCGCCGGCGGCATTCTCGATGACGGCGACGGCACGGGCCGCCACGCCAACAAAGCGGAAAAAGCCGCCAAAAAAGAGGCCAAGAAAAAGCAGCTCTAAGCGCTGCTTTATACGACTGCGCGTGATGGGGCCGGATTCTTGTGATCGGCCTTATACCCCTTTTATCCACGACCCATTTCTACCTAGCAAACCCACCAAATCAAATGACCTCATCGGTAAATTTTTCTATTCTCAGGCCCGCACTCTGCGCGCTGCTGTTGTCCTCGCGCCTTTTTGCGCAATCTGCTCCGACGACAGATTCTGAAACGATCAAACTCTCGGCTTTCGAAGTGAAAACCGAACCCAACCGCGGTTATACCGCTTCCGAGACCATGTCCGGCAGCCGCGTGAAAACCCAGATCGCCGATTTGCCTTACACGGTTAACGTACTCACGAGCGAATTTTTTTCCGACTTCGGTATTCTCACCTTGTCCGACAATGTGACGCAGATCGGAAATTTCACCGGCCTAGATATCGGTGGTAACTTCAATTTGCGCGGCTTCTCCTCGTCGAATCAGTTGCGCGACGGCTTTTTCCGCCTCGGCCGCTACGGCTCGAGCAACATTGATCGCATGGAAATTATCAAGGGCTCCAACGCGGCCATCTACGGCCGCACCTCGCCTGGCGGCATGGTAAACTTCATCTCGAAGCAGCCCAAAGCCGAAGAAAAACAAACCCTGCTCTACAATTACGGCGATTACGGCACGCAGCGCGTCACGCTCGAGTCCACGGGCCCTCTTTTAAAAGGCACCCTAGGCCGTACCAACTACGTGCTCACGGCGAGTCATTACCAGCGCAAATTTGATCAAGCTTACGCCACGGATCGGAATCAGGAATATTATTTGGCGGTCGACCACGTGTTCGCCGATGGCTCGAAAGTTTTTGTTTCGATCGAGTACTTCCTGCAACTGCGTCACTCCCCGCTCGCGGCTATCCCGTTGGTCATTGATCAAAAAGGTACCGCTGCCACCACCGATGACGTCGCGATCGGTTATGCCCTTAATCTCGGCAAATACAACGCATTTGGCCCGGTCACTCAGCTTAACCGTGGCAATATTTCCTACACGGCCATCTATGAAAAAAAGCTGAGTTCAATTTTCAGCGCGCGCGTTTCCGCTAACAATTCCCGCGCTCGGCGTTGGGATTACAATTACAACACGGCTTGGGGCAGCGTGAGCATCAATCCTCCCGTCTCCACCACGGCGATTTCCTCCTTGCGCGGTGCGACGCCTAACCGTGGTCGCATCTACGAAGACACGGGCGGCTTCCAAGCCGATCTTCTCGCCGAGTATAAGACCAACGACCAAAAAATCGACCACCGCACGCTCATCACGTTTGATTTGAACGATTATTACCGCTGGGACCCGACGCGTAGCTACGCTGGCGCCACCGATCCTGACATCATCGCTTGGAATACGGCCCGTCGCGTCATCCTCGATTCGAACTTCAACCCCATCGGCCCCATCGCTTATTTCCCCAAGCGCAGCCAAGAATCGCCCGGCGAAGTGCAGACGCGCAACACCAAGCGCCACACCACCGTCATGGGTGGTTTGATCCGTCACCAATCCGCGTTCTACCAAGGCCGCCTGCTTGCGTTTGCTGGTATCCGTTATGATTTGGTCCGTTACCGCCATCACGATAATCTGGCTAGTGCGACCGCCAACACCGCGGATTATGCTTTGTTTAGGTCCTACGATCCGACCTACACGACGGGTAAATTGATCGCGAAAGAATTCACCCAAGTTAAGCCCAATGCCGGCGTTAACTATAAAATCACCTCTAATCTCCGCGCCTACGCTAGCTACAGCCAAAGTTTCTTCGTGGCCCAGGGTGATAACCCCGTCGACATCGCTGATCCTTCTTACAAATCCGAACGCGCTGATGGTTATGACTACGGCTTCAAGGGCTCATTTTTAAACGAGCGTCTGAATTACACGGTGAGCGGATTTTATGCTCGTCGTGAAAATGTTTCCGTCACCGACTTGATGGAGACGCCCCAGGGCTCTGGTAATTATGTGACGACCACGCGCCGCGATGGTAATCAGCTCGTGCGTGGGTTTGAGGGCGACTTGAATTGGCTCATGACCGACGAGCTCTCCTTTTTGGCCAGCTACGGTCATGTGCACACGATCTACACCGATTACGGCACGGCTTTCCCCGCGGCGATTGGTCGCTCCGTCACCTTTATGGCGCCGTATAACGGCAGCGTGAGCCTAAAGTACTCACCTCGTCGCGGTAGCTTGAAGGGATTTTCAGCTAATGTCGGAGTCACTTTCGTCGGTTCCACGCCCACAGAGTTGCCCAATGCCGGCGATGTTTACACCACGACCTCGGCGGGTAAACGCGTGGTTACGAGTTCCACGGGTCAGTGGAGCCTCCGGGCGCCTTCCTACAACCTCTGGAGCTTCGGTGCTCGTTACTCGTTGGTTGCTCGTTCCAATTACGCCCACACGTTCGCGGTTAACATGAACAATATTTTCGACAAAAAATACCTCCGCACCGGTGCCAGTGCCGCGACGCGTCTAATTGGAGAAAACCGCGCGGTGTTCTTCACTTACACGCTCAGTCATAAGGGATCGAAATTCTGATGTGCGTTTGCTCGCCTAGTTTCACCGCGCCGTTTACGTGTTGGGCTTCAGCCTTACCCGTGACGGCCGCACCCGTTGCTTAAATGACGAATTCGCTCTTTGCCCATTTCATGCTTAGGGCGATTCTGTTTGCGGGCTTGCTCGCCGGCCATGTTAGGGCCCGCGAGTTGAGGGTCCAGACCCAAGCGCAATTGGCTACCGCGCTTAAAACTGCGGGCGCTGATGATGTAATTGTCCTTAAGGATGGTGAATGGAAGGATGCGAAACTCTCGATCAAACAAGGCGGTCAAGCCGGTCGCCCGCTCGAGATCCGCGCGGAAAATCCGGGCGGAGTGAAGTTCACCGGCGCTTCGTCACTCGAAATCAATGCCCCCCACGTCACGGTGGACGGGTTATTATTTGAGGGAGGAGCTATACAGAAAGGAGCGGTGATCGAGTTTAATTCGCACCACGGCATTGTTCGTAACACTGCGATCGTCGACTACAACCCAAAGGCCTTTGAAACCGAATACTATTGGGTCTTCTTCGCTGGTGATAACAACGTCGTCGAGCGCTGCTATTTCAAAGGTAAAAACAACCTGCAGCCGCTCATCGGCAACGCCATCGAAGACAGTCGCCACAACACCGTGCAAGGTTCGTATTTCAAAAATATCCCTTACGTGGCCAACGCCAACGGCCGCGAAATCATCCGCGTCTGGGGCTCGGGTAAAATCGAGGAGCGCGACGAGGACGGCGCTTATTTCACCATCGAAAATAATCTTTTCGACCACGCCCACGGCGAGGGCACCGAGATTATCTCGCTCAAATCCAACCACAACATCGTGCAGCGCAACACTGTCATTTCCACGCGCGGCGGCATCAACATCAGGCGCGGTAATTTCAATACAGTGCGCGGAAATCAGGTGCTGGGTCTGGGCTACGATGGTGCTCAAGGACTGCGTATGTCCGGCCGCGATAATATCGTGACGGGCAATTTTGTTTCCGGTTGCGAGTACGGTATCCGAGTGGCTTGCGGTGAGTACATCACAAGTGCGCTGACGCCTAGTTATTCTCCTGATGTGAAACCCAACGGCAAAAAAACCGCCCAAGTCCGCATTCCCACTTATCCTCAGGTCTTACGCCTCACTCTCACGGATAACGTCACGGTTGGGATCTCCGGGCCTGACCTTCAGATCGGTTCCTCGTACAAGAATCACTGGCCCGAATCGCAGCAAGTGCTATTGCCTGAAGACTGCGTGATCAAAAACAACCGCTTCATCCGGACCAAAGGCGGTGAGGCAGTGCTTGTGACCGTCGCCGATACCCTAGCACCGCTCGATCGCTTCAACTTTAAACCCAACCGCTACGAAGCCAACACCCTCATCGGCGGAGGCAGCATCGCGTTTCCGGCGCAATCTGGTTTTAGTGTGCAACCCGAGTCCTCAAATGATTCCAAAAAAGCTCTAGCCGCCGCTGCGCCGCTTTCGGCCGAAGACGTCGGGCCCGCCTGGGTGATCGCGCGACGCCGCGCCGGAGATTGGGTGGCGGAGGATTCCGTCTCAGCGGAAAGACCAGCCGCCGCCCACGACGCCCGTAAAAAGAAAAAGAACCGCTGAGAACTCTATTTCACACTCTCGAAAACCAACCCTTTTATCATCATGAAAACGCTCCTGCATCTGCTCCTCGCTCTCTTGGCGACCAGCCTCATTCATGCCGCGGACTCCGCGCCGGTCCGCCCCAATATCTTGTTCATCGCCGTCGATGATTTGCGGCCTGAATTCGGTGCTTATGGCGCTGACTACATCAAAAGCCCCAACCTCGATCGCATCGCGAAATCCGGCATCACGTTTCAACGCGCTTATTGCCAGCAAGCGGTCTGCTCGCCCACGCGCTCCAGTCTCATGACCGGCACGCGTCCCGACACCACCAAGGTCTGGGATCTCGTGACCAATTTCCGCGACGCCCTGCCTAATGTCGTCACACTTGGGCAGCATTTCAAAAACAACGGCTACTTTGTCCAGGGCATGGGTAAAATTTATCACGGTGGCTTAGATGATGCCGCGACGTGGTCGGTGCCATGGGGTACGCCAGCCGCCGATACCTATGCGCTACCTGAAAACGTGAAACTCAATGCTCGTCGTTACGGCGTGGACCCCGACGACGACAACGCCCCCGCGGCCAAAGCCAAAGGTAAGGCCAAAAAGAAGGCTCAAGCCAAAGCGCCCGAAGCCGGCACGCCCACTGTGCCCGACGCCATGCCCGCGGCCAAAAATATTCGCGGCCCCGCCTTTGAAGGCGCAGACGTGCCCGATAATTTTTTCCAAGATGGCAAAGTCGCCGAGCTGGCCGTTTCCACGCTTCAGAGCATCAGCAAAAAATCCGAGCCCTTCTTTCTCGCTGTGGGTTTTGTGAAACCTCACCTCCCGTTTGTTTCGCCCAAGAAATACTGGGACCTTTACGATCCAACCAAGATTGAGCTCGCGCCCAACAAATTCCGCCCGAAAGACGCGCCCGATTACTCCATCCTCCCCGGCGGCGAATTGCGTAATTATTACGGCATCCCTGAAGGCTCGATCCCCGATGACCTCGCCCGTCAGCTCAAGCACGGCTACTACGCTTCGATTAGCTACATGGACGCGCAAGTGGGTAAGTTGCTCGACGAGCTCGATCGTCTCGATCTGCGCAAAAACACCATCGTGATCCTTTGGGGCGACCACGGTTGGAAACTCGGAGAACACGACGCTTGGTGCAAACACTCCACCACGGAAAACGACACCAACACCGCGCTTCTCCTCTCTGTGCCCGGCATGAAAAATGCCGGCTCGAAAACCAAATCTATCGTCGAGTTCGTAGACGTTTACCCGACGCTCGCGGATCTTGCCGGCCTCGCGTTGCCGTCGCACCTCGAAGGCGTCAGCTTCAAACCGCTCCTTGATAATCCGAACCGCCCATGGAAATCTGCCGCCTTCAGCCAATACCCCCGTAATGCCGGCAAAACTGGTGCGGGCCAACTCATGGGCTACTCGATGCGTACGGAACGCTATCGCCTCACCGTCTGGGTGAACCGCGATGACCACACCAAGATCGACGCCATCGAGCTCTACGATCACCAAATCGATCCACAGGAAAACTTCAACGTCGCCAAAGCTCCCGCCAATGGCGAACTCGTCGAACAACTCCTCGCGCAGTGGCGCAAAGGCTGGCAAGGTGCCAAGCCGACCGGCGCACTTTAAAATCATGAAAACGATTCGTCGAAATTTTCAGGCCTCGGCGATCCGACGGATCGTTTGTTTTTTTAGTATTTTATTCAGCGGTTTTTTTGCCCGCGCGGTGGAGGTCGATTCGTTCACCGCAGTGCGCGCGGTCGATGACGAGCGAGTGGCTGCGACCGTGGCTGCCGACAAAGTCCGTCTCGATCGTATTTATTCCGATGGCCTGCGCTACGCCCACGCCAACGGAAAAATCGACGACAAGGCGCAACACATCGCCGCCCTTGCCGACAAAAAAACGAGTCACGACCACTTCGATTACCAAGTTCGTGAATTTCGCTCCGCGGGTCCCGGTGTCGTCCTCATGTCGGGCCGCATCCTGATCCACACGACAAGCGCCAAAGGTAAACAGGTGAACGATGTTAACTTCCTCGCCGTCTGGCGTGAAGAATCCGGTCGCTGGCGACTGCTCGATTGGCAGGCGGCGAAAAATCCGGCTCCCGCCAATGTGACTCACTAGCACTACATCTGCCTCCACGCGACGACCGCTTGATATACCCCGAATGCAGTTGTCCCAGTCACTGCCTATCAAGCATCTTTCTTTTACCCCCTCAGTTAACCCCGGTTATTTCTATCCCTGATTTCCTATGAAGATGGCCCTTCGTCTGATCGCTGTCCTGTCCGCGGCTTTGGTTGCTCGCGCGGCGGAACGTCCCAACGTCATCATCATCATGGCCGACGACGTCGGTTATTCCGACATCGGTTGCTACGGTAGTGAAATCGCTACGCCCAACTTGGATGCGCTAGCGGCAGGCGGCGTGCGCTTCACGCAGTTTTACAACATGAGTCGTTGCTGCCCCACGCGCGCCTCACTCCTCACCGGGCTTTATCCGCACCAAGCCGGAATCGGCCACATGATGAACGACGACGGCGTCGACGGCTATCGTGGTACGCTCAACCGCCGCAGCGTCACCATCGCCGAAGCGCTCAAACCCGCGGGTTATCGCACCTACGCCGCGGGCAAATGGCACGTCACCCCTGGTTACACGCTGGCGGACTGGCAGAATAAATCAAATTGGCCCCTGCAACGCGGCTTCGACCGTTACTACGGCACCATTCAAGGCGCCGGCAGTTTCTGGGACCCGGGTTCGCTAGTACGCGGCAACACTAACCTCACCGTCGCCAACGACCCCGAGTATCAACCTAAAGAAGAATACTATTACACCGATGCGCTGACGGATCACGCCACGCAATTCATCCGCGAGCACCGCCGCGATCATGCGACTTCGCCCTTTTTCCTCTACGTGCCTTATACCGCCGCTCACTGGCCGATGCATGCGCGCGAACGTGACATCGTTAAATATAAAGGCCGCTACGATGGCGGCTACACCGCGATCCGCGCCGCGCGCTGGGCGAAGCAGAAAAATCTTGGCCTCGTTGACCCCACCTCAGAGCTCTCCCCGCAATCCGGCGATTGGGCCAAGGTTGCCAATAAAGAATTCGAAGTACGCTGCATGGAAGTTTACGCCGCGATGCTCACGTCGATGGATGCCGGTATCGGTCGCATCGTCGCGGAGTTAAAAGCCACCGGCCAATACGAGAACACCGTCATCCTCTACCTCCAAGACAACGGCGCCTGCGAAGAAACCAACGGTCGCGTCGGCCCCTCCGTCGCCCGCGCTGCCGCGCCCACTTTGCCCCCGCTCGACAAAAACGCTTATCAGCATGGAAATAAGCCCGAACAGACGCGCGACGGTTATCCCGTACGCACGGGATACGGTGTGATGCCGGGTCCAGCGGACACTTTTGTCGCTTACGGCCGCGACTGGGCCAACGTCAGTAACACCCCGTTCCGCGAATATAAACACTGGGTCCACGAAGGCGGCATCTCGACGCCGTTGATCGCGCATTGGCCCGCCGGAATCCCTGCCACGCGTAACGGAAAACTCGAGACGCAACCCAGCCATCTCATTGATCTCATGGCCACCTGCGTCGATCTCGCCGGCGCTTCCTACCCGAAGAAATTCAACGGTGAAACCATCACGCCGATGGAAGGCGTGAGCTTGTTTCCTGCTTTTGCAGGTCAACCGCTCGGCCGCTCTCAGCCCATTTTCTGGGAGCACGAAGGCAACCGCGCCGTCCGCGATGGACGCTGGAAACTCGTCTCGAAATTTCCCGAGGGTTGGGAGCTTTACGATATCGCGACCTAGTTCAAAGCTACGATGTTTGGGCGAAGCGCGCGGGCGTCTTGCCTTGGCCGGTGAATAAAAACGCCAAGAAAAATTCCGGCTAACTCACGCCTTTGCCGCTTTTATTTATGTCCTTTTTTATCCGCGGTTTTTGCTTTGTCGCTGGAGTCATCACGGTCGCGCTGCATGCGGCCGATCGCCCCAACATTCTTTGGGTCGTCACCGAGGATAACGTCGCCACCACCGTCGGTCCCTACGGCGACCCGCTGGCGCGCACGCCCAATATCAATCGCATCGCCGCCGGAGGCATCGTCTTTGATCGCTGTTATTCGGCCTCGGCCGTGTGCGCCCCAACGCGCTCGAGCATCATCACCGGCCGTTTCGCCAGCGGCATGGGCACGCAACACATGCGCAGTCAGCGTCCGCTGCCCGAAGGCGTGAAATTTTTCCCCGAATACCTCCGCGCCGCCGGCTATTTCACCACCAACAACGCCAAGACTGATTACAATACCTCGAGCGATTGGGACTCGGCTTGGAATGAGAACAGCAAACGCGCTCACTGGCGTCACCGCGCTCCCGGCCAGCCTTTTTTTGCGATCTTCAATTTCGAGCAATCCCACGAGAGCAACCTCCACAAACGCACGCCCCTAGTGACCGATCCTGCCAAGGTCCGCGTGCCGGCCTATTTGCCTGATACGCCGACCGTCCGCGCCGATATCGCCCAGTACTACGATTGCGTCGCCCGCGCCGATGAAGCCCTCGGAAAAATCCTCGATCAACTCGCCGAAGACGGCCTCGCCGAAGACACGATCATTTTTTACTACGGCGATCACGGTGGCGCCGTCTCGCGCAGCAAACGCTTCCTCTACGAGAACGGCACGCATCCACCGCTCATCGCGTATTTTCCGAAAAAATATCAACACCTCGCCCCCGCAGCACCTGATTCACGTCTCAGCGAACTCGTAAACTTCGTCGATTTCGCGCCCACCGTGTTGAGCCTCGCGGGGGTGTCGTTGCCCGCGCAATTTCAAGGCCGCGCCATCGCCGGTCCGGCCCGCACCGCCGCGCCGACGTACACGTTTTCATTCCGCGATCGCATGGATGAACGCTACGACCTCGCGCGCGCTGCGACCGATGGACGCTACCGCTACATCCGCAATTACTACCCGAGCCAGCCCTGGGGCCAGCACCTCGACTTTCTCTGGCGCCAAGCCTCGATGGCTGAATGGGCGAGCTTGCACGCGGCGGGAAAACTCAATGCCGCTCAACGCGCTTTCTTCGAACTCAAACCCGTCGAGGAACTCTTCGACTGCGCCAACGATCCCGACAACGTCCGCAATCTTGCCGGCGATCCCGGCGCGCGTCCGCACTTGTTACGTCTCCGAGCGGCGCTGCGCGGGCATCAACTCGCGATTCGCGACACCGGCTTCATGCCGGAGCCGCTGATGATTGATTGGGCTGCGAAAGCTTCGCCCACTCTCGTCGCCGCCGATGAGACGCGTTACCCGCTCGCTCGGGTCCTCGATACGATTGACGCTTTGCAGCAGCCCGCGTCGCCTGACGCCAAGGCCCTCGCGGCGGCGTTGCGCGCGCCTGAGGCGGTGATTCGTTATTGGGCGGCGGTCGCGGCGCTGCGCGCGGAGAATTTGCAGGATGTGACGCCGCTTTTGCGCGACGCCGAAACCGTGGTGCGACTGGCGGCAGCCGAGGCGATTTTGCGGCGCGGTGAAAACGCGAACGCTTGGAGCGTGATCGAAGCCGCCCTCAAAGATGCGACCAAATCCGAAGGCCGCTTGTTTGCCGTCAACGTGGTTGCCCGCATCCCGCGCCAAGCGCCGGCGAGCGTGCTGGGCGTGATTGCTTCATTAGCCAAAACCTCGGCCGCCAACGGCGCCGAGAATTACACGGCCCGCGCCGCGGAAGATTTGGTTCGTTCGGCTCACTAATTTTTTATGCACTCTTCACGCTATTTTATTGGATTTGTTATTTCGTCGCTCGCTCTGGTTTTAGCTCCCGTGGCGCAGGCCGTCGCCGCTAAACCGACGAATGTTTTGTTTATCATCTGCGATGATTTGAATCCTTCGCTTGGCTGTTACGGCGACACGCGCGTGAAATCGCCCAACATCGATCGGCTCGCGGCTCGCGGCGTGCGGTTTGATCGTCCGTACTGCCAATATCCGTTGTGCAATCCGAGTCGGGTTTCGTTTCTCAGCGGACGCCGTCCTGAGACCAGCGGCGTGTATGTGCTCAACACGCCGGCGCGCAAGGCGCTGCCCGAGGCGGTGCTGTTACCGCAGTTTTTCCGTCAGCGCGGTTATTTCAGCGCGGGCGCGGGCAAGGTTTTTCACAATGCCAAAGTGAGCGACGCGGCTTCCTGGGATCTTTATGAAGATGATCTTACGCAGGACCCGGAGGAGATGGCGGCAATCGAATCGCGCTATGGCGCGGGCGAAGCGGGTGGCGGTGATGGACGGCCCGCTTCGTTTATGCTCACCAGCGACGGCGCGCGCACGCGGGACGGTCGCAATGTCCGTACGATCCTGCGGTTGATGCAGGAGCAAAACGCAGCCGGGAAACCGTTCTTTCTCGCGGCGGGTTTTCACAAGCCGCACTTGCCGTGGACGGCGCCGAAGAAATTTTTTGATTTGTATCCGCCCGGCAGTCTCACGCCGAAAGCTGAACCCGTGATGCAGGACGTGCCGGCGATTGCGTTGCAGACGGAGCTTTCCGGTTTCGCGCAGCCGGATTCCCGTGAGGCGGCGATCCGCGGTTACTACGCTTGTATTTCGTTCACCGATTCCCACGTCGGAATGTTACTCGACGAGTTGGAGCGGCTCGATCTCTGGAAAAGCACGGTCGTCGTGTTGATCGGTGATAACGGTTTTCACTTGGGCGATCACGGCGGCTTGTGGGCGAAATTGAGCGCGTTTGATAACGCCACGCGCGTGCCGATGATCATCGCGGGTGCGGGCGTGCCCGTGGGCCGCGTCGTCAATGCTCCGGTCGAGCTGCTGGATGTTTATCCGACGTTGGCGGAGTTGTGTCAGGCACCGGCGCCGGCGGGTCTGGAAGGTCAGTCGTTGGTGGGTTTGATGCGTGCCGAGGCAAGTGCCACGCGGCGGCCGGCGGCGAGCATGGTGTTTCACTACGATGCGGCGAAGCGCACCGATGTCATGAGCCGCACGGTGATTGCGGCCAACTGGCGCTACACGGAATGGGATGGCGGCAGCCGAGGTCTTGAGCTTTATGTGCGGGCTGAGGACCCAGGCGAATATCGTAACCGCGCCGCCGATGCGACACAGGTCGCATTGCGTCAAGCCGGGGCGGAATTTCTTCATGGTTTGCCCGTGCCGAAACCGGGCCCAGCTAACCGACCGCGGGCCTTATTACCGGCGGGCGAGAAAATGAATTAAGATTTTCTCAGGCGCGCGGCGAACAGCGCGATCACGTAAAAAGGCCGCCCAACAAGGGCGGCCTTTTTTAGTGGGAACTAAGCGGTGCGGGTTGAGCCCGCGCGCGGGTGAAACCTCAGCGGTATTCTTCGCCGGTGATGGCGTTGATGACCTTGAAGTGTTCGAGGTGGTAGTTGGGGTCGGCGCGGAAGGCGAGTTTCACGCCGTAGAGTTTCTCGACGCGCACGAGCAGGTCGGCGTCTTCGCTGCGGAGACGTTCGAGGATGCTCGGGTGGACGAGTACGCGCAGGGAGTATTCCTTGCCGTCGTTGCGGACTTGGAGGCGGCGCGCAATGGAGGAGAGGCGGCGTTGGAGCTCGACCGACATGGTGGTCGCGCTCTTCACGATGCCGCGGCCCCGGCAATACGGGCAGTCGGTGTAAAGATTGGCCGAGAGCGATTCCTGCTGGCGCTGGCGGGTCATTTGCATGATGCCGAGTTGCGAGATGGGCAGGATGTGGTTCTTGGCTTTGTCGGTGGACATCAGCTCGACCATCTTTTCGTAGACGGCGTTGCGGTGGCGCCGTTCCTTCATGTCGATGAAGTCCATGATGATCAGACCACCGAGATTGCGGAGGCGGATCTGGCGGGCGATTTCGGCGGCGGCCTCCAGGTTGACCGCGTAGATGACGTTTTTCTCGTCGCCGCCGCGGTTCTTGTGGGAGCCGGTGTTCACGTCGACAGCGATGAGGGCCTCGGTCTCGTCGATGATGATTTCGCCGCCGGAGGGAAGCGGAACCTTGCGCTGGCCGGTCTGCTCGATCTGGCGCTCGATATTGAAGCGTTCGAAGATCGGGATACTGTCTTTGTAGAGGGCGATCTTGCTGGCGGAGCGTTTAGAGATTTGCGCGACGAGTTTCTGGGTGCGCTCGTGGTCGTCTTTGCTGTCGATCAAGACGCGGTCGACTTCCTCGGTGAGGAAATCGCGCACGGTGCGCTCGACGACGTCGGGCTCCTGATAGAGGCAGCACGGGGCTTTGTCGTTGAGCATCTTGTGCTGGATGTTCTCCCAGGTCTTGAGGAGCAGGTGAAGATCGCGGACGAAGTAGCGCGATTTCTTGCCCTCGCCGGCGGTGCGGACGATCACGCCCACGCCTTCGGGGAGGGTAAGTTCGTTGATGAGCGTTTTGAGGCGTTTGCGTTCCTGCGGGTCCTCGATTTTGCGGGAGATGCCACAGCCGTCGGAGAACGGCGTGAGGATGAGGTAACGGCCAGGAATTGAGAGATTGGTCGTGGTGCGCGGGCCTTTGGTGCCGATGGGGCCTTTAGTGACCTGGATCACGATCTCGGAGCCCGGGGGATACATTGACGGGATGTCTTTGACCGTGGGATCGGCGGGGCATGTCCCAGTAGTGCAGAAACGCGTTCTTGGAGTAGCCTATATCGACGAAGGCGGCTTTGAGGCCGGGATCGAGGTTCTTGATGCGGCCCTTGTAGATGCCGCCGACCATGCGGTCGTCGGACTCGCGCTCGATTTCGAATTTCTCGAGGCGGCCGTCGATGAGGAGCGCGACGCGCTTCTCGAGCGGCTCGGAATTGATAATGAGTTCGCGGTAGGTGCTTTTTTCCTTTTGGAAAACCGCGAGGATTTTCTGGAGGAGGGGGCGGTCCTTGGCGCGTTCGTCGGCGCCAGCTTTTAGGTCACTGGCGTTGACGCCGGTGACTTCTTCGACCGGAGGTGGATTAGCCAGTTCGGCGTCATACTTTTGGGAGATGTCCGTGGACGGGGCATCGGGTTTGGGGAATTGCGATTGATCGCTCATGGTGGGTGCTATGCGGGTTAAGCTCGGGGCACCAATGTGTGGAGGTCGCGGCGCAGGAAATTCCGGCAGAGCGGTCGTTAACGCGGAGAGGAAGCTGCATGGAGTTCATGCGAAATCCTTTCGGAAGCGATAGACGCTCTGGACCAGTCCTTGCAGCAAGCAGCAACTGAGCACAAAGGAGCCACCGTAGCTGATGAAGGGAAGCGGTATGCCCGTGATGGGCACGAGCCCGATGGTCATGGCGATGTTCACAAACACATGCACCAAAAACAGCACCGACACGCCGAGGGCGATGAGGGTGCCGAAACGGTCTCTCGCGAGACCGGCGATGCGGATGCCGTTGAACAGTACCAGACCAAACAGGCCGAGAACCGTGATGCTTCCCAGGAAACCGAGTTCTTCGGAAATTACAGAAAAGATAAAGTCGTTGTGCGCGATAGAGCGCGGTAGGTACCCAAGTTGGGCCTGTGTGCCCTCTTGCCAGCCGCGGCCGGTCAGACCACCCGAGCCAACGGAAATGAGCGATTGGGTGCGGTTATACGTGATACCGGTGCCGCTCGGATCGACTTTTTCCGGTGCGGCGAAGGCGAGGATGCGGTTACGTTGATAATCGTGGAGAGGTACCCAGGAGAGCGCCTCGTATTTACCGCGGTCCTTCTTTTCGACGTAGGAATAGCCGTGGCTGTCCATAAATCGCACATAGTTATAACTATCCCAAGCTACGATGCTTACGAGCAAAACGAACGCGCCCAGCGCCGCCGCATAAAAGCGCACGGACAACTTGGAAACGTAAAGCATGGAAAACACCATCGGGGGCAGGACAATCGCCGACTTTAAATCCGGCTGCAATAACACCAAAAGCATGGGCAAGCCTACCGCAAGGGCCAATTTCCCCAGGACACCCAAAGACTGCTGGATCGTCCCGATTTCACTGCGAATCAACGTGCTCGCGGTGATCAGCAGCACCGCGATCTTGGCCGTCTCCGAGGGTTGAAAGGAGAAGAACCCCAGATTGATCCAGCGTTGTGAGCCATAGACTTCACTGCCGATACCCGGAATTAGCACGAGCGCCAGCGGTACCATGGCAAAAAAATAAATCCAATGCGCGATCGTCAGCCAAAATCGGTAATCAATCATCGCCACCCCTGTATAAACCAGTGCCCCGAGGCCCAAGAAAACCACCTGTTTGACCCAATCTGAGCCGTGCACTGAAAGCTGCGCCGAGTAGATGAAGGCGATACCGAAACCACTGAGCGCCAAGATCGCCAGGGGGGTCAGCCAATCCCAACGCCCGCGCGTCGTGGTCTTAAAGACCCCGAGGGTATCGAGCGGTGAGGCGAGATTCATGGGCTTGGGCTAAACGTCGAGCGAGGGCGTGACTTTGCGGTGAATATTAGGTGATAACATTTCATGCATGCTCTGCAAGAGCGCCGACATGTCCCGGCTGTATTTGGCGGTTTGCTCGCTTCGATCGCGGCTGAAATCTCCCCATAAAATTGATTGCAAGTATATTATAATCAATAATTAAATGGGT
The DNA here is from genome assembly GCA_009919985.1 of Opitutaceae bacterium. Lineage (GTDB taxonomy): Bacteria > Verrucomicrobiota > Verrucomicrobiia > Opitutales > Opitutaceae > Tous-C4FEB. Next base: position 7,634 of record RGAX01000007.1, on the reverse strand, counting down.
AATTGTGCGGTTGCTTCAGCGGCACACGGTTAAGCAAAAATTTTCAAGTACCCTAGTAGAAAGGCTTGAGCTCACTAGTAGTAGCCACCTAGGGTGCGCGTCCCTTGACGATAGTAAGCGCCGCCGACTTCGCTTTCTTGATCGCCGAGAGCGACTCTTTTGATTGGTCGCTCTCGCTATCTATTGTCGTGGGTATGTTGCTTGGGTTTTTGGGCGTGTGGGCTTTGCGGCGCCATACCTGGCGCATCGCCCAGGAACAGGCGACCGAGTTGATCGAGGTCGCTCGGCGAGAAGCCGCGGTGGCCGCCGAAGAGCTCAAACAGAAAGCCGATCTCGAAATTCAAGAGAAACGCGCCGAGTTGAATCGCGATTACGACCGGCGTGAGATCGAGATGGATGTGCGCCTGCGTGAGATCCGCGCTCACGAAGAATCCCTGGGGCTGCTCGATTATCAGTTGGAACAGCGGCAGGAACGCATCAATCGCGAGACCGCCGCCGTCAAGCAAGCCCGCGACGCGATCCGCGCTCTCTCTAAAAACGTCCGCAAACGCCTTGAAGGCGTCTCTCAGATGGATGCCGAGGAAATCCGCCGCGCCCTGCGCGAGGAAGTTACGCTCGAGTGTCAGGATGAGTTGCGCTCAATGCGGCGCCAGATGCTCGAGAAATCGGAACAAGAACTTCAGACCGACGCGCGCCGCATTTTGATCGCTGCCATGCAGCGCATAGCGAGCAAACCCAATAACGACCTCACCGCTACGCTCGTGCCTTTGCCGAGCGAGGAAATGAAGGGTCGCATCATCGGTCGGGAAGGCCGCAACATCAAATCTTTCGAAGCCGCCACCGGCGTCACACTGCTCATCGACGAGTCACCGCAGCTTGTTTTGATTTCATCCTTCGATCCCATCCGCCGCGAGATCGCGCGTTCGGCGCTCGACGCGTTGGTGAAAGACGGTCGCATCCATCCGGCCAGCATCGAAGAATTCGTTCAGCGCGCCCGCGATGAAATCGATCTTGTCACCACCCAAGCCGGCGAAGACGCCGTCACTAAACTCAACATCAATGGCCTCCACCCCGAGATCATTAAGCTGCTGGGTAAACTGAAATATCGTTTCTCCTACAACCAAAACGTCCTCGATCACTCTGTGGAGACGGCCTTTCTGGCTTCCTTGATCGCGAGTGAAATTGGCCTCGATCCCAATCTCGCTAAACGCGCCGGTCTGCTGCACGATATCGGCAAAGCCGCTTCCGGAGAACTTGAAGGTTCTCACGCCCACATCGGTGCCGAATTCATTAAACGCTACGGTGAGACGCCGATCGTCACCAACGCGGTCGCTGCGCACCACGAAGAGGTAAAACCCGAGACGATTTACGCGGGTATTGTGATACTCGCCGATACGATCTCCGCCACTCGGCCGGGCGCTCGTGCTGAATCCATCGCTGGCTATGTCCAACGACTCGACCGCCTTGAAAAACTCGCGCTTTCACTTGAAGGCGTCCAACAGGCTTTTGCGATTCAAGCTGGCCGCGAGATTCGCGTCGTGGTTTCGCCCCAACACGTTACCGATGATCGGGCCCGCGATATTGCCAAAGAACTCCGCGCCCGGATCGAGTCTGAGCTCCAATATCCGAGCACGATCAAGATCACCGTCATTCGCGAAGCGCGCTTCACGGAGACGGCCACGTAATCGCGTCTGCGCCTTGGGCTTAGCTGAGCCGGTGTTTGGTGCCTTTACTTGGCCGGCTCACTCTTCTTACACCTCTTTTCTGCTTTAATCTATTTCATCACCATGGCTGATCCCAAGATCCTCGAAATGTTTCCTAATCCCGCGCCGCACCGCGACTACGTCATCGCGCACACGCAGCACGAATTTACTTCGATGTGCCCGATCACCGGGCACCCAGATTTTGCTGCGATTACGGTGCGTTATGTCGCCGATAAAACCTGCGTCGAACTCAAGTCGCTCAAGCTTTATCTCCACGCGTTTCGCAACGCCGGCATCTTTTTCGAGGCCGTGACCAATAAAATCTGTGACGACCTCGGCGGCGCCTTAAAGCCCCGTGAATTGACGATCATTGCCGACTGGAAAGGTCGCGGCGGTATCAGCTCGGTCGTGACGTGCGAGTGGTCGGCAAAAAAAGCCCTGAAGGCCAAGAAGCGCTGAGGCGTCTGCCAGCGCTGGACCTGAGTGCGGCGTTAAAAATTTACCGAGCAGAAAGCACTGCGAGCGCAGCGGTGTGTAATTCTGGCGTGGCCGCGGCGAGCGTGGATTCGGCGGGATAAGCCGCGTCGCCGCGCCAATCACTGATCACGCCGCCCGCACCACGGATCACTGGCACGAGCGCGGCGATATCCCACGGGTTCATGATCGGATCGCACATCACATCTGCGTGGCCCGAAGCGACGAGCAGGTAGCCGTAGCAATCACCCCAAGTGCGGACAAGTTTTGCGGCGGCGAGCAGGCGATCGCACGCGGGACCGTTTTGATATTTGGCGAGGTTCAGCGGATCGCTCGTGAGCACCGTGGCGTCGGCGAGACGCGTGGTTGTGCGGCAACGCACGGGGCGGTCGTTGAGCGTCGTCGTCGTGCCGTCGCCGATCATAAGTTGGCGCAGAATCGGCTGGTGGATGCAACCGAGCACGGGTTGGCCCTCGTGAAGTAGCGCAATTAAGGTGCCGAAAAGCGGGACGCCACTGATGAATGATTTCGTGCCGTCGATCGGATCGAGCACCCAGACAAAGGGCGCATCGGTGCGTTCGTTGCCCAGTTCCTCGCCGATGATGCCGTGAGTGGGAAATTTTTTCGCGATGAGCTGGCGGAGGAGTTCCTCGGCCCCACGGTCGGCGACGGTGACTGGGGATGCATCGGCCTTCGTCTCGACGGCGAGCGCGGGGTTCGCGAAGTGCGGGCGGATAAAATCGCCGCTGCGCTCGGCGAGCTCAGTCAGGAAAGAGCGGTAAGGCGTGAAGTCCACGTGGGTAGAGTGGCGTACGAACCCGCCGAAATACACGGAAAAAATTGCGAAAGGATGGATTGGATTCGTCGTTGGTTCCGTGTTGGGTGACAGGAATGTCTTGGACTGAGCAGCCGATTTTCTTTGTCGATTTTGAAGGCAGCCGCGTGTCGGGCGTGCTGGAATATGGCGTGGCGACAGTGTTGGGTGGGCGCGTGGTGGAGGCCGCGACGCGGTTGTGCTCGGCGACGGGCCGCGTGCGGGCGGAGGACGTGGCGGTCCACGGTTTGAGCGAGCCGGAGCTGGCCGGCCGTGCGCCGTTTGTGAACGAGTGGGAGTATTTTGCGGACTTGCGCGAGCGCGGGCCGCTGGCGGCGCATTATGCAGGGGTGGAAAACGCGCTCCTCAAAGGGGTGTGGCCGTATCCGCGACAATCGCCGGATTTCGTGCGGCCCGGCGAACGCATCGTCGATTGGGGGCCATGGATCGATTCGGCGCGCATTTACGGGCAACTTTATCCGCAACTCGCTTCGGGAAAACTGGAGGATTTGATCGCGGCGTGCGGCTTGCAGGGTGAATTGGACGGGCTCGCGGAGAAATTTTGCCCTGGGGAACGGCGACGTTATCACGCGGCGTTGTACGATGCGTTGGCAGGCGCGGTATTGTTGGCCTCGCTCGCGCGGGAGCCGGCGGTGGCGGCAATGAGCGTGATGCAGTTGCTGGCGTTGAGTACGCTCGACGGGGCGAAGCGGGATGCGCTCACGCAGCGCGAGTTGTTTTAAAATTACCGAGGCGCTCAGGGAAAAATTACGGGTGTTGGAAGGCGAGCCTTGCTCTGGTCGGCGCGGGTGGGCACGTTGGCGGGTTCTTATGGCTATTGTGAGTCTTCTTGATGTCAGCTTGAGCTTCGGCGGTGCGCCGTTGCTGGATCGCGTCAATCTTCAGATCGACCGCGGCGAGCGGGTCTGTTTGGTCGGGCGCAATGGCGCGGGCAAGTCCACGCTCATGAAGGTGATCTCAGGCGAGCTTGAATCGGACAAGGGCCAAGTGTTTCGCCAAGCGGGCGCGGTGTTTTCGACGTTGAAGCAAGAAGTTCCCGCCGGCCTGGCGGGCACGGTGCGCACCGTCGTCGAAGGCGAAGGCGGTAGCTACGAGGAACACAACGACTGGGAACGCCACGATCGCGTCGAGCGCTTGCTCGAGCAGATGGGCTTGCCAGCGGACCAAGATTTCGCGGCGTTGTCGGCCGGACAAAAACGTCGTGTGTTGCTCGCGCGCGGTCTTGTCGAGGCGCCGCAACTGCTGCTCTTGGACGAACCGACGAACCATCTCGACCTCGCGTCGATTCAGTGGCTCGAAGAATTTTTACTCGAATGGGGTGGGGCCTTGCTCTTCGTCACGCACGACCGGGCTTTTTTGCGGAAGTTGGCGACGCGCATTGTTGAAGTGGATCGCGGTCAACTCATCGGTTGGGCGTGCGACTACGATACGTTTCTCGTGCGCAAACAGGCCGTGCTCGAAGCCGAAGAAGTGGAGCGTGCGCAGTTCGATAAAAAACTCGCGCAGGAAGAAGTCTGGATTCGCCGCGGCGTGAAAGCCCAGCGCTCACGAGCCAATAACCGCATTCATGCGCTCGAAAAGATGCGCGCCGAACGCGCCGAGCGACGCGACCGTCAGGGCAAAGCGACGATGTCCGCACAGGAAGCGGATCGCAGCGGCTTTAAGGTCATTACCTGCGAAGACGCGGGTTTTCGCTACGCCGACGATGGCCCGTGGATTGTGCGCGATGTCACCACGCGCATCGAGCGCGGCGACAAGATCGGCATTGTTGGCCCCAACGGTGCAGGCAAAACCACATTGCTAAAATTGCTGCTGGGACAATTGAAACCCAAGGTCGGTCTCGTCGAGCAAGGCACGCAATTGGAGATCGTCTACTTCGACCAACTCCGCGCACAGCTCGATGAAACCATGCGCGTGCAAGACGCCGTGGCCGACGGCAATACCATGATCACGATCAACGGCCGCACGCGGCACGTGATTTCCTACTTGGAAGATTTTCTCTTCGAGCCCACGCGGGCCCGCACGCCGATCAAGGCGCTCTCCGGTGGCGAACGTAACCGACTCCTCCTCGCCCGACTTTTCACCAAGCCCGCCAACGTCCTCGTGCTCGACGAACCGACCAACGATCTCGACGCCGAGACGCTCGAGCTCCTCGAGGATTTGCTCGTGGAATTTGGCGGCACCGTGTTGCTCGTCAGCCACGATCGCGCGTTCTTGAACGAAGTCTGCACGAGCTTGCTTGTGTTTGAAGGCGAAGGCCGCGTCGTCGATTACATCGGCGGCTACGACGATTGGCAGAAGGAAAAAGCCCGCAAAGCCGCCGCGCTCGCGGCCGCCGAGGAACTCGCGAAACGCGCTGCAAAAGCTGCCGCCAGCGGTGGCGCCGGGGCACCCGCAGCCAAGGCGCGCAAACTCACCAATAAAGAACGCGCCGAATTGGACGCGATGCCCGCGTTGATCGAGAAGCTCGAAAACGAACAGACCGCGCTCACCGCCAAGCTCGCCGATCCGTTATTTTTCAAGAAACCACCACTCGAAGTAACTCAGGCCACGGGGCGCCTGCACGAACTTGAGGCGCAGATTGCGACGACCTACAAACGCTGGGAAGAACTCGGCGGTTAAGTGCCGCGCGGCACAAAAAAGCGCGCGTGCAGGCTCGTGAGCGTGACCTCAGCGAGCGATTTCACGTGCAGGTCGACGTGGGCGAAATCGTGGTGCTGCGTCGAAGGGCCGGGCGCGGCGACGGTGAACAGCCCGGCGCGTTTGGCGGCGATGCTACCGGTGTGCGAGTCTTCAAAAGCGACCGCTTCGTGAGCGCGCAGACCGAATTGATTGAGGACAAGTTTATAAAGATCGGGCTCGGGTTTGGGCGAGGGCGCGTCCTCGCGGCAGGCGATGAAGTTAAAGCGTTCCAAGAGACCAAGGCGCGCGAGGTGCGGCTCGACCCAAGTGTGTTCAGAGTTGGACGCAATGGCTACAGGCAGGCCGGCGGCGCGGGCTTCGTCGAGAAGTGCGACGACGCCGGGCAGCGGCGCGAGTTGTTCGAGGCGGCCTTTTTTGGTGTGTTGGCGTTGGGCCTCGAGCTCGGCGTGGACCGCGCTCGGACCAAAAGCGGCCCAAGGATCGAATTTGAAATCAACATGCCCCACCGCACGGATAAACAACGCTTCGTCGAAGGTCACACCGTGTGTCGCGTGGACATCCGAGTAGGAACGGATGAGCGCGGACTCGGTGTCGAGGATCAGCCCGTCGAAATCAAAAATAAGAGCGCGGAGCATGGCGAGCAGTTCTTATAGCGGCGCCCTTTACAACCCCTGGGTGTCGATGAGCCAGATGAGCGAAGCGAGGGCGCCAGCGCCGAGGTGGAGTTCGCGCGGGTTCACTTGCTCAAGGTTGTCGGCGGTCGTGTGGTGAATGTCGAAGTAGCGTTGCGAGTCGGGGAGAATTTCGCCCGTCGTGGCGCCGAGCAAATACAGCGGGGCGACATCGGCACCACCACGGCCGGCGACGAGCAAGGGCAGGCCGTAGGGTTCGAAAAGTTTCGTCCAACGCGCGGCGCGCGCGATGGCGTCGAATTGCGAACTGGCGAGCTCGAAGCCGCGCGGTTGAAAGCCGCCGTTGTCGGATTCGAAGGCGAGGATATGTTTTTCGCCGGCCTTGCGCGCGATGTCGGCGTAGGCGGTGGCGCCACGGAGACCATTTTCTTCGTTGGTGAATAAGACGGCGCGGAGCGTGTGGCGCGGTTTAAGCCCGAGCGTTTTGAAGAGGCGGAGGACTTCCATGGCTTGGACGACGCCGGAGCCGTCGTCGTGGGCGCCGGGCGCTATGTCCCAAGAATCAAGGTGGCCGCCGACGACCATGATCTGGTCGGGAAATTCGGAGCCGCGGATCTCTCCGATGACGTTGTGCGAAAGGGCGTCGGGGTAACGTGAGGCGTGGGACTTGAGCTCGATGCGGATTTTGGGATCGGTGGCGAGGGCGGCGCTGAGGCGGTCGGCGGCGATGGTGGAAAGGGCGCACGCGGGGATGTTGGGACCTTCGGGCAAATAGGTGGTGGCCCCGGTGTGCGGGAGGTTGTTGAGCGCGTGCGTGAGGGAACGCGTGAGGGCGCCGACGGCACCGTATTTGGCGGCGGTGATCGGGCCGCGGCCGCGTTGGTCGCCGGCGGCTCCGTAGGCGCGGCCGGGGAGAACCATCGCTGGGTCCATCGGACGATTAAAAAAGACAATCTTGCCGGCGATTTTATCGCGTCCCAGGGCTTCGATTTCAGCGAGGGATTTTACTTCGATGACTTCGGCAATGATGCCGGCGGGCGGCGTACCGATGGAGTTGCCGAGGGCCAGGGCCGCGAGGTTGATTGCGGGGCCAGTAGCGAGCAGGAGTCGGACGGATTCGCGCGAGCCGCGTTCCCAGTGAGGGACCATCACCTCTTGCGAGGACACACGGTCGAGGCCGAGGGTGGTGAGTTGTTTCTGCGACCAGGTGACGGCACCTTCGAGCGCTTTGGAACCGGCGAGCCGACCTGGGTAACGCGAAGTGAGTGCTCGGAGGTTTTCGTAGGCCGTGCCGCGCGAGAGAGCCTCAGTAATTGCTGCATCGAGTGCCATGAGTGATTGGGGACC
>RGAX01000060.1 GCA_009919985.1 Opitutaceae bacterium | reverse complement strand
AACTCGCCCCCGCAGAACTCCTCGCGACCCTCACCCAAAGCGGTCGCTCGCTTTTCAACGCCCGCCTCTGCCTGCTTCACGATTACGATGCCACGCGGCGCGAACTGCGCCTGCATGCGTGGTCGGCCACCGGCGATTTGGCCGCCGCGCGCCTTACGCTGCCCCCCGCCACCGTATCCGTTGATCTCGCGTTACTCGCCGCCGTCATTCGCTCCGGCAAGGTCATGGAATTTCAAAATATTGATGGTCCTGGTTACAGCGAAGCCGGCGATCTCCCCCGCGATCGCACACTCTGCTCCGCCTTAGCCGCCCCCCTCATGCTGGATGGCTTACCCACCGGCGTACTCACTATTTTTTACGATCAAGCTCATCGTTTTAATGACGACGAAAAGCGCCTCGCCACCGCCCTCGCCAGTTTCGCCGCCGTCGCTCTACAAAACGCCCGCCTCTACGCGCGCATCTTTCACACCGAAGAAGTCCTGCGGAAAAATGAAACCCTGACCACGCTCGGCCTGCTCGCCGCTGAAATTGCCCACGAGATTCGCAATCCTCTCACCGTGATTAAACTGCTCCACGGCACCCTGGGGCTTGATTTCGACCCCGCCGACCCTCGCCGTCGCGACCTCGAAGTGATCACGGATAAAATCACTCAGCTCGAAACCATCGTCACGCGCGTGCTCTCCTTCGGCCGCGCCTCCTCGGCCCTCCACGCCCGCTGGGCGCTCAGCGAAATTCTCGATGATACCCTCGTGCTCCTCCGCGCCAAACTCGCGCAGGCCAATGTGCAATGGCATTACCCGAACCCGGACCGCGCCTTATACCTCAACGGCCACAAAGGCCAGTTGCAGCAGGTGCTGCTCAATCTCGTACTCAATGCCGTGCAAGCGATGCCCCAAGGTGGCCACCTCACCCTTCGCCATTCGGTGGCGGGCCCGCGATTGCAACTCGAGCTTACGGACACCGGCAGCGGTATCCCTGCCGCCATTCAACCGCGAATGTTTGAATCATTTCTCTCGGGCCGCGCCGACGGCACCGGCCTTGGCCTCGCCATTGCCCAGCGCATCATGAAGGACCACCAAGGTGAACTCACTTTGGCGGCCACCGGACCGCAGGGCACCACGATGCGACTCACCTTGCCGTTGTTAACGGCCTGATGGAGCGCGTCCGCCGCGACCAGCGCGCGGAACTTACTCTTCCAGCTCGACGTTCCAGTAAGCGACGTCGAGGAAGTCCTTCCAAGCGGCGTGCTGGCTTTGGTTACCTAGCACGAGAGAAATCACGGGGCGCCACTTCGGACGCACGGGTTTGCGAATGAGGCGCATATGAGCGTCATGGGGCAGTCGATTGGCCTTCCGTGAATTGCACTTGATGCACGAACACACGATATTTTCCCACGTCGTCTTGCCGCCCGCATCACGAGGAATCACGTGATCAAGATTGAGCTGCTCACGCGGCAACACCCGCGAGCAATACTGACAGGTGTTCTTGTCGCGATCGAAGACGTTGCCGCGCGTCAGCTTCAGTTCCTTGCACGGCAACTTGTCGAAAAAAGTGAGTAAAATCACCCGCGGTAAACGGATCGTGCGGGTCGGCGTGTGAACCGTTTCCACGGCCTCGACTGGCGGATTGCTCGCGGAGAAATCGATCCAATCCATCATCGAAAACATCCGAAAATCATCATCGTGATGATGCACCACATGTGCGTGCCCGCGGGCCAACAGCGCAAAAGCTCGTCGAGCGCCGATGACGTTGACCGCCTGCCAGAGGCGATTTAGCACCAGCACCGGTTGGTCGAGAGCAACGTCCATACGGGATGAGTGGAATAGTCGTCCGCTTCCCCCGCTGTCAAGCGGCGCACCCGTGACAAATTCACGCGCCACCTCCTCAGGGCTCGCGCGCGCGGAAAGCTCCCCTGTCAGCCCCGGGCTTGACACGGCCCCGCGCTTAGACCTGAGTACATCATTCTTCATGAGCCTCTCCGGTACGACGATTAACGCCTCCCCGCTCGCCCACGTTTCCGTGGTCGTAGCCTCCGTCGTATCCGTATCCATTAGCCGCGCGCCGCGGGGGGCCTGATTCGTCTAACGACTTTCGCCCCTCCGGTGCCAAACCGGAGGGGCTTTTTATTGGCCCCCACGGTGCGGCCTCGGGCGGGTTTTCCAAAAAACCAAAAACACGCCATCCCGATGCAAACTCGACCGACCACCACGCCACGCACCTTGCTCAGCCCTATCCTCGGCTTCAGCACTACGCCCAAAAGCGCACCCACGCAGCCCATCACTGCTCCGCCCCATGACTTCCTGCTCATGAGTCTGTGTCCCCAACTCACGCCGGAACTCGCCCCACTCGCCGCCCACTCCCATCCGAATCGCACCCGCGCCGCCTAAGCGCCTCGGCGCTTCAGGCTCGCATCAGCCATGGCCGCGCGACTACGACTGACTCCATGTCGAAACTTCCCGCCGCCCTGCCGGCCCCGCAACGTGGACAACCCTGCTCCTGTGGCAGCGGCAAATCCTACGATCTTTGCTGTGAGCCGGTCCTCAAAGCCGTGCGCCCCGCCGCCACCGCTGAAGAGCTCATGCGCTCGCGTTTCACCGCGCACGTCGCCCGCGACTACGCGCATCTCCACCGCTCCTACGCCGGCACCGCCAGCGAAGCCTACGTTGAGTTGCCCGATGAACCCGCCATCGGCTGGACGCGCCTAGAAGTCCACGCCCACGAGCCCAACGCCCAACCCGACCTCTCCTACGTCGAGTTCTCCGCTTACTACGTCGACGCCAACAACGAGTACGTCCTCCAAGAAAAAGCCGAATTCCGCCGGCACCCCGCGACCGGTTGGATCTACACCCGCCCCGTGCGCACCGGCCCCGCGCCCGCAAAAGCCGCCGTCAAACCCGGCCGCAATGACCTCTGCTCATGCGGCAGCGGCCGCAAATACAAACACTGCTGCATCTCTAAGGCTGCCTAAACTGCGTCGCTGTTTTTTTCGTAACATGCAACCGCGTTGGCTGCTTTCCCACGCCCGCGGTTACATCGAGCTCGGCCTGCTTAAGGAAGCGGCCGCCGAGCTCGCCCAACTTCCACCCGAGTCGATCGATAGCGACGAAGCCCTCACTTTGCGCATGGAAATTTTCCGCGCGCAATCTCGCTGGATTGAGCTCCGCGTCACCGCTGGCGAACTCACCCGTCGCCAACCGGCCAACGCCGACGCGTGGATCACCTTCGCCTACGCGACGCGCCGCGCCGAATCCCTGCACGCAGCCGAGGTGATCCTCCGCGAAGCCGAACTGCGCCACCCGCGGGAGCCCACGATCCAATTTAATCTAGGCTGCTACGCCTGCCAACGCGGTGACCTCGCCGAAGCCCGCCGCCGCGTCGACGCGGCCATCGCCCTCGAACCGCACTTCAAAATCGCCGCCCAGACCGACCCCGACCTCACTGCGCTGCGCACCGCCGGAAACTCAAGTTCGGACTGTCCTTCGGCTGGCTAAATTGCAGCGAACTTAGCAACCTCGCCTGCTTTACCCCGCCCCGCATGTCATCCCCGCTCCTCGCTCTTCGCCAACTCGTAAAAAATTACGGCGGCGTGCGTGCCTTGCGCGGGGTTGATTTTGATCTCCGAGCGGGCGAGGTCCATGCGCTTCTTGGAGAAAATGGAGCCGGCAAAAGCACGCTGATCAAAATCGTCACGGGCGCCCACGCCCCCGACGGCGGCACAATCACATTAGCCGGCCAACCCGTCGCCAACCTCACGCCCGCCACCGCGCGCGCGCTCGGCATCGCCTGCATTTACCAACAACCCGCGCTGTTCCCCGATCTCACCGTCGCCGAAAACCTGGCCTTCCGCCTCGACGCCTCTGCCGCACACGCCCGCGTCGATTGGACCGCCCGGCGCGCCCGCGCCACCTCTCTTCTAGCCCGCATCGGCGCCGCCATCTCACCGGAGACCGAGGTCCGCGCCCTTTCAATGCCCGAGCAGCAACTCGTCGAGATCGCCTGCGCGCTGGGTTCGGGCGCCCGCATCGTCATCATGGACGAACCCACAGCTTCGCTCACCCAAATGGAACAGCACCTCCTCTACGCTGTTGTCCACGACCTCCGCAAAAACGGTGTCGGTGTCATCTATATTTCACACCGCCTCGAGGAAATCTTCGCCCTCGCCGACCGCGTCACCGTGCTCCGCGACGGGCAAAGCGTCGGCACCCACGCCGTCGGCGACATCGACGAAGCTGCTCTCATCCGACTCATGGTCGGCCGCGAGGTGGCGCAGATTTATCCCCCCGCGGAATCAATTCCGGGCGCACCGGTGCTCTCGCTCTGCGGCGTTGGCTGCACCGCAAGCGGCGTGCACGACGTTTCCTTCAATGTGCGCGCCGGTGAAATCTTCGGTCTCGGCGGTCTCGTCGGTGCCGGTCGCACCGAACTAGCACGTATCCTTTTTGGCCTGACGCCCGCAGACTCCGGCCAAATTACACTCAAGGGCGAGACCCTGCACTTGCGTTCACCTCAGGAAGCCGTCGCGCACGGCATCGCCTACGTCCCCGAAGACCGCCGGCGCCATGGCGTCGTCCTAGAGTTACCCATCGCGCAGAACATCACGATGGCCGTACATCAGCGGCTATTCCCGACGACGTGGCTCCGCTTCGGCGCCGAGCGCGCACTCGCCCTTGATTACATCCGAGACCTCGCCGTGAAATGCGCCGGTCCCGATGCCCCCGGCGGCAGTCTCTCCGGCGGCAACCAACAAAAAGTCGCCCTCGCCCGCTGGCTCGCGACAAGCCCTAAACTCCTCATTCTCGACGAACCCACGCAGGGCGTGGACATCGGCGCCAAGAGTGAAATCCACAAAATCATCCGTCGTCTCGCGCAGGAAGGCCTCGCAGTGATCTTTATATCGAGTGATCTTCCCGAAGTGATTGGCATGAGCGACCGAATCGGCGTGATGGCTCACGGGACGCTGAGCACAATCCTGCCCGGCGGGTCTGATCCACACACCGTCATGGCCGCCGCGCTCGGCACCGCTGCATGAAACGCTATTTTCGCGAACTCTCTGTCGTCGGTGCGTTGCTCGCGGTTTTGCTCGGGCTCGCGTGGTTCGCGCCGGCATTTTTTTCGCCGCAGCCGCTCCTGTCATTGGTTACCCGCGAAGCGCCGACCCTAGTCGTAGCCTGCGGCATGGCGTGTGTCATTATCACGCGTCAGATCGATATTTCCGTCGGCTCGATCTTCTCCGTGTGCAGCGTGTGCGCAGGCCTACTCGTAGCGCGCGGTTGGCCGCTGGAACTCGTGTTGCCCGCGAGCGTCGGACTCGGCGCGCTGTTCGGCGCGTTGAACGGCTTTCTGGTCGCCGTGCTGCGCTTGCCTTCGATCGTGGTCACGCTCGCAACGATGGTGACGTTGCGTCAGGGCCTTAATCTCATCCGCCAAGGCGAATTTGTGAATTTACCTGATCGCGTGCAATGGTTCGGCCTCAGTCAAACCGCCGGCCAGCTCGTGCTAGTCGGCGCCGCGTTGGGGTTGCTCGTTGCCTTGGCGTGGGCGATGCGTCACATCGCAGCAGGCCGCTACCTGTACGCGGTGGGCACGGATGCCGAGGCGGCCCGACTGGCGGGGATCAGGCCGCAGTTAGTAACACTGCTCGTTTTTGTTTTCATCGGAGCCCTCACTGGCCTTGGCGCCATGATGAATCTCGCGCAATCCCCCCAAGTCCAGCCGCTCACGGGCAACGGCCTCGAGCTGAAAGTGATCGCGGCAGTTGTCGTCGGAGGTGTCGCGATCTCTGGCGGACGCGGAAACCTCTGGGGCGCCTTCGCAGGGTTGTTATTACTCGCCTGTGTCTCACCCGCGCTCACGCACCTGCACGTCGAAGCCTATTGGGAAAAAGCCGTCCAAGGCGCGATCATCCTGCTCGCTGTCGTCGCCGACGGTCTGCGCAGTCGCCAGAATAATCGCTAATCCATGAGCCCCGCCGCCCAAGCGCCCGCTATTTCCAACAAGGCTCGACGCGATTGGCGCGCGTTGCTCACGCGCCATGAGATGCTGCTGCTTTACGTCCTGATCGCAGAGTGGCTGTTTTTTTATTTCGCGGGCACGAGCACCAACCGGCGCGGTGTTATCGTCGGCTTTGGCACTTGGGATCGGCAGTTTGATATTTTGCGTCATTCCTGCGAAATCGGCCTACTCGCGCTCGCACTTACGCCGGTAATTATCACGGCAGGGATCGATCTTTCAGTCGGCTCATTGCTGGGATTATGTGCGATTCTTTTTGGCAAACTCTGGCACGATGGCGGCCTGCCTATTCCCGTCGCCATGGGACTCACCCTCGGGATCGGCGCCCTCGCCGGCGCGCTCAACGCCATCCTTATCACCGCGCTGCGCTTGCCGCCCTTGATTGTGACGTTGGGCACGTACTCCCTTTTCCGCGGCCTCGCCGAAGCCATCACGCGTGGGTCGATCACGTACACAGATTTCCCAGAAAACTTTCTCTTCATCGGCCAAGAGCGTTGGCTCGGGTTGCCGACGCAGGCGTGGATTTTTATCAGTGTCGCGCTAGCCGTTGGCTTGCTGTTGCATCGCACGACGTTTGGCCGGGCTTTCCGCACCATCGGTCTTGCCCCCGAGGGAGCACGTTACGCCGGTCTACCCGTTGAGCGCAGGTTGGCGTTAGTTTACGTGCTCGCGGGCCTCATCGCCGCTATCGCCGCGATTATCTACACGGCGCGGCTCGGGCAGGCTAAGGCCGATGCCGGCACCGGCTACGAACTGTTTGCCATCACCGCCGTGGTTCTCGGCGGCACGAGCATTTTCGGTGGCACAGGCACGATTCCCGGCACGCTCCTCGGTGTCGCCGCGATCGCTGTCCTTAAAAACGGCCTCGCCTGTCTGCCCGTGGTCATGCGCCTCAACGCCGCCGAAGAAATGTCCGGCTTACTGACCGGCGCTTTGCTCTTGGTGGCTCTTACCGCGAGCGTCCTGCCAAAAATCTTGTCCAACCTCCGCCCCCGCCGCCACACTACCACTCAGTCCACCCCTCCCCTTTCCCCATGAAAAATCCCCTCCTGCGTTTCTGCGCTGCCGGCGCCGTGTTGCTCGCCTCACTCATCACCGCCTCCGCCGCTGATTCCAAACTCATCGTCGCGATGCTCCCTAAATCCAAGGGTAACGCCTACTTCATCTCGTGCAAAGCCGGCGCCGATAAAGCCGCTAAAGAACTCGGTGTCCAACTCCTCTTCGACGGCCCCACCGATTCCAACGCCGCCAAACAAAACGAGATCGTCGAGAACTGGATCACACTAGGCGTGGACGTCATCACCGTGGCTGCGGAAAACAAAGAAGGCATCTCCACCGCCCTGCGCAAAGCCCAGAAGCAGGGCATCAAAGTCCTCACCTACGACGCCGATGCCATGGCCGACTCCCGTTCGTTTTTCGTCAACCAAGCCACCCCCCAAGGCATCGGCCAAACTCTGATGGATGAAGCCGCGCGCCTTGTCGGCGAAGAAGGCGAGTTCGCCATGATCGTCGGCTCACTCACCGCCGCCAACCAGCGTGAGTGGCAAAAATACGTCGAAGCCCGTCTGAAAGAAAAATTCCCTAAGATGAAACTCGTCGCCGTCCGACCCTGCGACGATCTCAAGGACAAAGCCCAATCCGAATCGACCGCGCTCCTCAGCGCCAACCCCAAGCTCAAACTGATCATGGCCATCTGCTCGCCCGGCGTCCCCGGCGCCGCCGAAGCCGTCAAACAAGCCGGCCTCACGGGCAAAGTGAAAGTCATGGGCCTTGGCCTCCCTAACGAAAACAAACGCTACGTGCACGCCGGGGTGACCGATAGCGTCATCCTCTGGAACACGGGAGACCTTGGCTACCTCACGATCTACGCCGGCGTCGCCCTGGCCAAAGACGAATTAAAAAAAGGCGCCAAATCCTTCAAGGCCGGCTCCCTTGGTACATTCGCCATCGAGGGCGACAACATCCTCCTCGGGAAGCCCTTCATTTTTAATCAGGGCAACATCGACCAGTTCGACTTCTGATCTCGCACCGCCGCTCGCGCTAGAAACTTCCTCGGCGGTGGCGCGTCTTAGCCGCCATGTCCGTCCGTTCACCTCTGGCGCGTCGCCTCGTTCTCGGCGTCGCGCTCGCCCTTTTGCTTAGTCAGGTCTCGTCCACCTACGCTGGTTTCTTGGGCTTTGGCGCGCCCAAAGACACCGACGTCAACGTTGTCGTAGACATGACCGAAGCCGGGCGCGCCGTCACTCCACCCACCAAGGAACAACCCGCATTTTATTATCCCGTGCTCGCCGGCTACCGCGAAGCCGGATCGCTCGTGGCCGGCGAGAAAAGTCCGCCTCCCGCACCCGTAGCAAAGCTTCTCGCCAAAGCCCTGGCCGCGCAAAATTACTACGTCGTCGGCGAAAAGACCCCCGCGCCCGCGCTGCTGCTTGTATTCCACTGGGGTTACATGAATCCGCAGATCGACGACGTCGGTGACGCCGAAAACCCGCAGCAACAATTCTGGAATCAACGCGAGATGCTGGCACTCGTCGCGGGCAACACGCTCAAAAATATCGGCGTCTTTGATTTCAAACGCGATGACGTCCTCCAAGCCGCCCGCGACGAACGCTATTTTGTAGTCGTCTCCGCCTATGACTTCGCCGCTGCGAAACAGAAAAAGAAGAAATTGCTCTGGCAGGCGAAATTGAGCACGCCGTCTAACGGTGTTTCACTCGCCGAAGTCTTACCCTCGATGATCAGCGCTGGAGGACCTCATTTTGGCCGCGAAACAAAGCTCCCTGAGTTGATCAACGCCCCTCTCGCCAAAGAGGGCAAAGTTGAGATCGGCACGCCCTCCATCGTGGATGAAAACGGAAAATCCGCTGCGCCAAATAAAAAATAAGCTCAGTATCTCGACTCAGTTTGCCTTCGCAATTTCTACCGCATACGTGTGCACGACGCCGGTCATGTTGGAGCGAAACACGATCCACTTCATATCGGGCGTAAACGATACGTTAGGCTCCAAGCGATAATCGTGCTTCGAGAGATTCACGAGGCGTTCGCTCTGGAAAAACCCCGGATCAATCAGGTTCGCAGACTCAGGATTTTTTATGCCAGCCACATCGGGGATGCGTTGCGGCGTGAACAGATAAATCCATTTTCCGTCTTTGGCGTGCGCGACCATTTCGTGGTCACCACCGTCGCCGGCAAAAAGACGTCCATCAGGTGAAACATTAAAATGCACCGACCACTCGTCGCGCTGGAGGTGCCACCAGGTGCGACGTCCGGTCGCGAGTTCGTATCCCGCAACCCAAAAATCTTCACCACGCGGCGTCTGTAAATCGTACCAAATCATTTTACCGTCAGCGCCAAAGAATTCATGTCCGGCGATTTCCATATTCATCGTGCGCGTGTGGATTTTCGTGAGCGCGCTACCATCGGTGCGAATGGTCCAGATGCGGTCAATCTTGTGCCACGGCCCTTCATGGCAAAACATAATCAATTTAGGATCGGTCGGAGAAAATTGCAGGTGGTTCAACCAGTCCGTCGAGGCGTACACGATTTTGATTTCACCCGTCGCGATGTTCACGGTGAACATCGTGCGTTTCAGCCGCCGTTCGAGTTGCTCGTTCATGCGCACTTCTTTGGCCTCGGCAAAGGTCAGCGGTTTTCCATCCGGCCCGTTCGCGCGGTAGTCGGCCTGAAAGGTTTCCGCTGCTCCCGACGTGCCTGCCGCGGGACGACCGGCTCCGTCGCGCGAGAAAATGCCCGCATCGCCGTCCACGTAGGACCCGAGCATCAACGTCTCATCAGCGTTGATCGAGGCGATCCCGCCGCGCGGAAGTTTGGCAATTTCACGTGTGACCTTAGTCGTAAGGTCGGTCGCGAAAATTACGTTTTCGGTAACGGTTTTCTTTGTGCCGTCGGGCTGGGTTGTATCCTGCGCTACGCGCTTGGAGTAATAAACGAGACCGCTCTTGCGACCCGCAACGATAACGCTCACTCGCTCTTTTACGATGGGCTCAATGGCGCGAGTCGCGAGATCGATCGTGGAAATTCCATTTGGCGAAGTGACGATCAATTTTTTACCATCGGGCGAATAGGCGTTCTGATGAAAATAGAGGCTCGATGTACCCGGTTCTTGTGTGAGACGCACCACGCGATGACCTGTGTCGGGGTCGATCCATTCGGAGGGAGCTTCACTCGCCCGCGCGATGAGGGGCAAAAAACCAACAACGATACAAAATATAATACGAAGGGAGAGCATAAGTTTTTTAAGGTAGCGATTCAAACCAAGCGAGGTTGGTGCCGACGGCGAGTAGAACGTAGGGAGCGTTGTTTCGTTGCAACCTTACACACCTCATTCATCGGACGGTCCGGAGTTAGCCAAACTACCCGAGGCTTGGCCTAAAGACCTCGGCGCCCCACGTTCACGGCATCCCCACGATGTTCTCACTCACTGCTTTCTTCACCCTTGCCCTCCTCGCCGCGCCAACCACAGCGCCCACTTCAAGCGATACCACGCTACCTCCGCCCCTCGCCCCGGCCGAGCCCCTCACGGCCAAGACCCTCAACTCCACCCTGCCGACGCTCTTCATCGCCGGCGACTCGACGGCCGCCAAAGGTCCACCCACCGCCACCGGCTGGGGCGTGCCTTTCGCCGCGTATTTCGACTCAACTAAGTTAAACGTCGTCAACGCAGCCCGCGGGGGCCGCAGCAGTCGCACGTTTATCACCGAGGGTCTGTGGGATCAGCTCCTAGCCCAAGTCAAAGCCGGCGACACCGTACTTATCCAATTCGGCCATAACGACGCCGGCGCCATCAACGACGCCTCCCGCGCTCGCGGCTCGATTCGCTCACTCGGCGAAGAAACCGAGCAGATTGACAATCTCCTCACCAAAAACCCCGAGCTTGTTCACTCTTTCGGCTGGTATGTGCGCAAAATGATTGCCGAGGTCCGCGACAAAAAAGCCACGCCCGTTCTCCTATCGCTCACTGTTCGCAACGAATGGCGCGATGGCAAAGTCGAGCGCACCAACGGCCCGTGGAGCGCCTTCGCCGCCGAGCTCGGCAAAGCCGAAAACGTCGCCTTCATCGATCTCACGACACTCATCGCCGACGAATATGAACGCCGTGGCGCCGCGGCTGTGAAACCTTTTTTTCCAAAAGACCACACGCACACGAGCCCCGAGGGCGCCGATCTTAACGCCCGGCTCGTCGTCGCCGCCCTCAAGAACCTCAACGGCGCGCCCTTCGCCCGCACGTTCTCCGCTCAAGGTCAGGTCGTCGCTCCTGCGCCCGCCGCCACAACGTTCAACGCCTCACGCGCCCGCCGCCCGTTGCCCGTGCCTGCCGACCCGAAATTACCCACGGTGTTTCTCATCGGCGACTCCACGGTCCGCAACGGCCAAGGCGACGGCAACAACGGCCAATGGGGCTGGGGCGAGCCGCTCGTTGCGCTTTTCGATCCGGCCAAAATCAACGTCGTTAACCGCGCCGTAGGCGGACTCTCAAGTCGCACCTACCTCACGCTCGATCATTGGGCGCAGGTGCTGCCGCTCATGAAACCCGGCGATTTCGTCCTCATGCAGTTCGGCCACAACGACGACGGCGCCCTCAACAACGAACCGCCCGGGCCCCTCCGTGCCCGCGGTACCATCCGCGGCACCGGCGACGAGAGCGTCGAGATCGACAACTTCATGACCAAAAAACACGAGGTCGTGCACAGCTACGGTTGGTACTTACGGCGCTTCATCGCCGACGCCCGCGCGCGCGGCGTCACGCCCATCGTGTGCTCGCTCGTGCCGCGCAAATCTTGGCGCGACGGCCACATCGCCCGCGCGCCCTACGCCGCTTGGGCCGCCGAAGTCGCCCGCACCATGGGCGCCGCTTTCCTACCGCTCAACGAACTCGTTGCCCTCCACTACGAGGCACTGGGCGCCGAGGCCGTCGAAAAATTATTTGCCGATGCCAATACGCACACGAGCCGCGCCGGCGCCGAGCTCAACGCCGCCATCGTCGTCGCCGCCCTGCAAGCCCTGCCCGGCGCCCCGCTCGCCACCACCCTCTCGCCCGCCGGCCAAGCGATCGCACCCAAAGTAATTTTATCACCACGGTAAACGCGCAGCTTTAGCGACGAGACAGAAATTTTCATCCAGTCGCGGGTAACGTTTTCTGGGCTTCCTTCGTCCTTGCGGGTGGCTTTTGCTACCACCTTTCATGCGACGCTCCTTTCTTGCCCCTGCCCTGCTCGTTTCTCTCGCCTGCTTCCAGGCTGCCGTGTTCGGCGCAAAATCGTTGAGCCCACTACCGGCACCGGTCACGCCCGCGCCCCGCGCAGCAGCTCTCACGGCGGTCCCGAGCGCCCCACCCGACTGGCGCGTGGAAATTCTCGCGCAGCCACCGCAGTTGATCCACCCGAGCGTTGTCTGCGCAGCACCCGACGGCCGCGTCTTTGTGGCCCAAGATCCCATCGATATGGGCCAACCCAGCGACGCCACCGCCGATAGCATCCTTGTTTACCATCCTGATGGTAAAATCACCACGTTCGCTGAGGGCCTGCACGCCGTATTTGGCCTCTATTACCTCGACGGCAAACTCTACGTCCACCACACGCCAAAGTTCACCGTCTTCACCGATCGCGACAGCGTCGGCGTCGACCGACGCGAGCTGTTCACAACCAACCCAAACCCCAACGTCAACGGCACGGGCTTCAACGATCACATCCCGTCCAACCTGCGCCTCGGCATGGATGGCTGGTTCTACATGAGTACGGGTGACAAAGGCATCTTTGGGGCCACCGGCGCCGATGGTAGCCGCGCCGAGATTCGCGGCGGTGGTCTCATCCGTTTTCGCCCCGACGGCACGCACCTCGAGGTCTATGCCACTGGCACCCGTAACCACCTCGACTTTGCCATCAACGCCGAGGATGAAATTTTCACCTACGACAACACCGACGACGGCAACGGCTGGTGGACCCGCGTCACCCACATGGTCGACGGCGGCTACTACGGTTACCCCTTCGACTACAAACCCCGCCGCCCGTATACGCTCTGGATGATGGCCGATTACGGCG
>RGAX01000059.1 GCA_009919985.1 Opitutaceae bacterium | reverse complement strand
GTTGGATGATTTGAGCAACCGGCTGGCTGCGGCCTTGCGCGATGCGACTCAGGCGCGGCGGCAACAGCTGGGCGAAGCGCGAGCTGCGCTCGCCCGCGTGTCGCCGGAATTCCGGGTCCAAACAGAGTCGCACCGCTTGTTGTCGCTCTGGAAACGGCTGCAGGCGGCCAGTCCGGCCTCGGTGTTGAATCGTGGATTTGTCATTATGCGCGATGCTGCGGGTCAGCCGGTGATGCGTCGCGCGGCGGTCAAATCGGGGCAGTCTTTAGCGGCGGAGTTTGCTGATGGCACGGTGCCCGTGCGTGCTGATTGAAGCGATTTTTTGCAGTCCGCACTTTGAAAAATCGCCGAAATGGTTAAGCTTCTTCTCATCATGTACCCCAGATTATCTTTCTTAATCATCGCTTTCGCTATCACGGCCTGTGCTCAAACTCCCATGAAGACTCCTCCCGCCAAAGACGCCCTCGATTGCAAACCCGGCGAAGTCTCCGCCTGTGGCTTGCCCTCCAACGTCGTCATCGACCTGAGTAAGACCAAGGTGAAGCGCACCGACGCCGAGTGGCGCGCGCAGCTCACGTCGATGCAATTCCGCGTCGCGCGGCAGCAAGGCACGGAGCCGCCTTTTCAGAATGAGTATTTCGATCATCACGCGGACGGCGTTTATTTTTCCGTGTGCAGCGATACGCCTCTTTTCGACAGCCGCGATAAATTTGAAAGCGGCACGGGTTGGCCCAGTTTCACGAAACCGATTGAGAAAGCGTTTGTCGGCGAGACTGTGGATACGGGCTACGGCATGCGCCGCGTCGAAGTCCACGTGACCGTCGACGGCGCGCACCTCGGGCACGTTTTCGAAGATGGCCCGCGCGCGCAGGGCGGGTTGCGGTATTGTATCAACAGCGCCTCGTTGCGCTTCGTCCCGCGCAAAGAATACGACGCATGGGTGGCGAAAAATATGCCCGCCGGCTCTGGAAAATAAAAAAGCCGCGCTCGATGGCGCGGCTTGAGGCAGGAGGAACCGATTGGAGCCGCGTGATCAGAGCTTAGGGAATTTCACCCACTTCGCACCCGCTTTACCAGATTTCACGGCGGTCTCGATGAATGCCATGCCGGCGAGGCCGTCATCAATCGTTGGGAAATCGTAGCCGGCTTTCGGGGCTTTGCGGCCCGCGATGGAATCGGCAATGGCGACGGCTGCGCCGCGGTAGATGTTGGCAAAGGCCTCAATGAAACCTTCGGGATGCGCGAAGGGCGTGCGCATGGCGCCTTTGGCGGCCTCGCAATGATAGCTGTTGCCTCGACGGTGAATTTGCTGGGGCGCGTCAGCTTTTTTCCAGATGAGTTCGTTGGGATTTTCTTGGAACCATTGCAGCGAGCCTTCGGTGCCGAAGACGCGGATGTTGAGGTTGTTTTCCTCGCCGCTGGAAATCTGTGAGGCGAAGAGAATGCCCTTCACTCCATCCGTGAAACGGACAAGGCAGTTGCCGTCGTCGTCGAGGAGTCGGCCGGGGATGAATGTCGAGAGTTCGGCGCAGAGGGCGTCGACTTCGAGGCCGGTGATGTAGCGGGCAAGATTATGGGCGTGCGTGCCGATGTCGCCCATGCAGTTGGAAACGCCGGAGACGTTGGGGTCCATGCGCCAGTTGGCGATCTTGCTGGGTTTGGCGTCTTCGAAGGCGCTGGTGGCGTAGCCTTGCGGGTACTCGACGACTACTTTTAGGAGTTTGCCGAGTTTGCCGTTTCGGACCCAGTCGCGGGCTTCTTTGACCATCGGGTAGCCGGTGTAGTTGTGCGTGAGCGCGAATACTTTGCCGGACTTTTTTACGGCCTCACGCAGCTTGCGGCCCTCGGCGAGAGTAAAACAGAGCGGCTTGTCGCAGACGACGTGGAATCTGGCTTCGAGGAACGTACGGGCGATGGGCGCGTGGGTGTTGTTGCGCGTCACGATTGAGACAAAGTCGATGCGTTGATCGGCGGGCAGGGCGGCTTCGGCACGGGCCATTTCTTGATACGTCGCGTAGACCCGGGAAGGATCGAGAAAGAGATCGGCGCCAGAGGCTTTGGATTTAGCGGGATCGGAGGAGAAGCAGCCGGCGACCAGGTCGATCTCGCCGTCGAGGCGAGCGGCCATGCGGTGGACGGCGCCGATGAAGGCGCCGCGGCCGCCGCCGATCATACCCATGCGGAGTTTGCGATTCAGTTTCATAGGAAGAACGAGCGGGTTTAGAGCGCGACAGGTTTGCCGGTGGCGGCCGACTGGTAGGCGCCGTCGATGAGTTTCATCAACGACAGGGCTTGGGCGGGGGTGTTGAGCGGTTTTTCGGTGCCTTCGATGCTGCGCACGAAATTCGCGGCGGAACGGACTCGGCCCATCGTCTCATCGGCCTGGACGATGATGTCGCGGTTCACGTGGCGGCCGTTCTCGAGCGTGTAGAGTTGGCAGGTGTCTATCGCGGTGTTGTCGAGGCCATCGGTGCCGAAGAGACGGCGGACGAGACCGCCGGCTTTCGTGCCTTGGAAGGTGACGGAGACTTCTTCGCGTTGGTTCATCTCGGCCCATGAGACGGCGAACGACATGGATTGGCCGGTCTTAAACGTGACGAAGCCGTGCGCAGCGGCCTCGACGTCGGTGGTGCCTTTGGCGACGTCGGGAATGCCCCACGGGCCTTTGAAGGCTTTGTTGGAAATATGGTCTTTATAGGTGCGCGCGAGGACGTGCGCGGGCTCGGGGTAGCCCATAAAGTGCATGCCGAGATCGACCATGTGGAGCAGGTCGATGAGCGGCCCGCCGCCGGAGAGGGCTTTGGTGGTGAACCAACCGCCGAAGCCCGGGATGCCGGCGCGACGAATCCATTTCGCCTGGCAGGAATTTATGGTGCCGATGGTTCCGTCGGCGACGTAGTCCATCATCGCGTAGCTCTCGGGGCGGGCGCGGTTGTTGAAGTTAAACATCAACGTCTTCTTCGCCTTC
Source organism: Opitutaceae bacterium (assembly GCA_009919985.1). Lineage (GTDB taxonomy): Bacteria > Verrucomicrobiota > Verrucomicrobiia > Opitutales > Opitutaceae > Tous-C4FEB. The sequence goes on along the minus strand of RGAX01000059.1, from coordinate 10,203 downwards.
GCGGCGGTCGTCTGCATGAGCGCCATTTCTTTAGCGCTCAATGCGGGTGGTTTTTCGCAGAAGACGTGCTTGCCGGCCTTCAATGCCTGGAGGGCGAGGGGAGCGTGGAATTTGTTGGGGACGATGACGGAGACGGCGTCGAGCTCGGGGAGTGCTTTTAGCATCTCGGCTACGTCGGTATAGACCTTAGCGATGCCGTGTTTGGCGGCGGCCTTGTGCGCTGCGCCTTGGTTAACGTCGCAGAGGGCAATGATTTCAGCGCCGGCTTGGCGGAAACCCGTGGCATGATAGGCGGCCATGCCACCGGCGCCGATGATGGCGATTTTGGTGCTCATAAATAAAAAACTAGGGGTGAAGCAACGCGTGGGTGATTAACGGGCGGTTAACCTTTTTTGTCGAACTGGGCGTCGAAGACGATCGCGCTCGAGGGGAAATCGACTTTGCGCACGAATGCGGAGGCCTCAGTGGCGCCGTGGACGCGGTCCATGCGACTGTCTTCCCACTCTACAGACAGCGGGCCGCGATAGCCGACGTCGTTGAGGGCGACGATGATTTCCTCGAAGTTGATGTCACCGTGGCCGAGGGAGCGGAAATCCCAGTAGCGACTCGGTTGGCCGAAGCTCACGTGGCCGCCGAATACGCCGACCGTGCCGTCGCCGTGGCCCCACCAAACGTCCTTCATGTGGGCGTGGAAAATACGGCTGCCGAAGGCGCGGATGAACTTCACGTAGTCGACGCCTTGGTAGCCGAGGTGCGAAGGATCATAGTTGAAACCGAAACGCTTGTGGCCCTTGACGGCATCAATGGCGCGTTGGGCGCTGGCGAGGTCGAAGGCGATTTCAGTGGGGTGAACTTCGAGGGCGAAATTGACGTTGGACTTGTCAAAGGCTTCGAGGATCGGACCGAAGCGTTTGGCGAAATCGGTGTAGCCGGCGTCCCAGTATGCCTGCGAAGTGGGCGGGAACGCGTAGATCGAGTGCCAGATGGACGAACCGGTGAAGCCGTTGACGACGGCGGGAAACGCGTCCTTGCCGTTGCTGCCTGGCTTGGCGTCAAAGAAGGCGCGGGCGGCTTTGCCGGCGGTGATCATCTTGCGCGCGGCGCGTTTGCGGACGCCCTCGGGATCGCCGTCGCCCCAGACATCGGCAGGGAGGATGGATTTGTGGCGCTCGTCGATGCGGTCACAGATCGCCTGGCCGACGAGGTGGCTCGAAATCGCGCAGCACGTGAGGCCGTGGTCTTTGAGGAGTGCCCATTTGTCGTGGACGTATTTCTTGGACGTGGCGGCGGCATCGACATCGAAATGGTCGCCCCAGCAGGCGAGTTCGACGCCGTCGTAGCCCATCTTTTTGACGAGCGGGGCAAGTTTTTCGAGGGGCAGATCGGCCCATTGGCCGGTGAACAGGGTGACAGGACGTGGCATGATCTTAGAGGACGTTTAAGGATTAAGGGGTAAACTTTAAGAGACGATCCGGGGTGATTCAGGCGGGCGGGGCGCTAGGGCGGCAAGCGGATTGTTTTTTTGCGGGGTGCGATTCTGCGCTTCGCGGGCGCGCGGGAACGCGCCAAGCTGGCTGCCTATGTTGCGCCGCACGTTTTCCAGTCTCGGTTGTCCAGAGCTCGATCTCGACGGCGCGCTCGCGTTAGTCGCGAAGCATGGGCTCGAAGGCGCGGAGTTACGGGTGCTCGGCGGCACAGTCGATCTGCCGGCGTATTTTACGGCGCAATTTGGCTCGCCGGCCGCGCTCGTGGCGAAGCTCGGGGCTGAGTCGCGGCGCATCGTGGCCCTCGATACGTCGCTCAAACTTATCGGCAACACGCCCGAAGAGCGGGAGCAATTTTTGCAATTTCTACCTTGGGCTGAGGCTCTCGGGGTGCCGCGGTTGCGGGTGTTTGATGGCGGCTCGGGCTTAGATGAAACGACGCTCGCGCAGGCGGTGGACACCGTGCGCTGGTGGCAGGCGATGCGGCGCGAACGCGGTTGGAGGGCTGATCTGATGGTCGAGACGCACGATTCGCTGGCGAATGCGGCGGCGATCCGGCGGTTCGCCATGGCGGCGCCGGGCTGCGCGGTGCTGTGGGATTCGCAACACACTTGGCTGCGGGGCGGGGAAGACCCACTCGTGACGTGGGCCGCAATCCGCGATCTTGTGGTGCACGTACACGTGAAAGACAGCATCGACGTGCCCTCGGCGAAACACTCCTGGACCTACGTTTTGCCCGGGACGGGGCGCTTTCCGATCGCGCCGTTGTTGGCGGCGCTGCGCGCGGATGCGTTTGCCGGGCCGGTGTCGCTCGAATGGGAACGTTTGTGGCACCCGTATCTGCCAACCCTTGATGCGGCGCTGACGGCGGCTACGCAGAACCGCTGGTGGTAGCCCCTGCGGCGCTCGGTTGCGTGCGCGCTGAATATACGAGGAGTTTAACTTTTTGGTCGCGGGCTTCTCGGCGCTTTACCTCGGGCCGAAGACTCGCAGATTAACGACCGCGTCTGACCCCAGCGCCCCCTAATTTTTTATGCCCAACCCTTGGACTGGAAAAGGAAACCCTTACACGCGCGAGGAAGTGCGCGAACGTCTCCGCGCCACGCTCGCCAAGGGTGACGCCATCATCGCCGCAGGCGCTGGCACCGGTATCAGCGCTAAGTTCATCGAGAAGGGCGGCGCAGATTTAATCATAATTTATAACAGCGGGCGTTTTCGCATGATGGGTCACGGTTCCACAGCGGGCATGATGGCCTACGGTGACGCCAACGCCATCGCCATGGAGATCGGCGAATACGAGGTGCTCCCCGTCGTCGAGGAATGTCCGGTTATCTGCGGCGTTCACGCCACCGATCCGCGTCGACGCATGTGGCATTGGCTCGGCCAAGTGAAAGAAATGGGTTTCTCGGGCGTGAATAACTTCCCCACGCACACGATCGTCGACGGGCATTTCCGTGGAGTGCTCGAAGAGACCGGCATGAGCGTGAAAAAAGAATACGAGATGGTCGCTCTCGCGCGCCGCATGGATTTATTTTCCGTCGTCTACGTCGGCTCGCCCGAGGAAGCCATCGAGATGGCCAAGGCCGGTGCCGATGCGATCATCGCGCACGTCGGCACCACTGTCGGCGGCAGTATCGGCGTCAAAAACGCCCTCGTGAGCTGGGATCACACGATCAAGACCACGCAGTCGATCATCGACGCGGCTTCCACCGTGCGCAAAGACATCTTCTTTCTCTGCCACGGCGGCCCGATCAATACCCCTGATGACGCCGCGCGCGTCATGGCCGCGACCGACGCCGATGGCTTCGTCGGCGCGAGCAGTCTCGAACGCATGGGCGTCGAGGAATCGCTCACCAACCTCACGCGCAAATTCAAATCGCTGAAACGCAAAGCCCGATAATCCGGCCACCCGCGCTGCGTTGGCCCATTCTTTTTACCCCGCCCCACTATGTCTCCTGCTGAACGCCGTTTCGTCCAAATCGCCGACGCTCTTCGTGAGCCCAACGCTTGGACAAATAACGAGTGGCTCTGCCGACCCGACCTCGTGGCCGCCGAGAAACTTCTCCTCGTGCGCGCCAACATGGATCCGGGGCATTGCCACCCGTTTCACTTTCATCCACACCGCGAGGAAATCATCTACGTGATCTACGGATGCGCCGAGCAATGGGTGGGCCATGATTACCGCATCCTCAGAGCGGGTGAAATGGCGCATATCCCCGCCGGCACCGTGCACGCCACGTACAATCCCCACGCCGAGCCCCTAGTCTTTCTTGCGATGCTCTCGCCCGCGAAACTCCCCGACGCTCTCGCCGCCGCGCCCGATCCTTGCGACGTTTCTATGCAAGCGCCTTGGGCCGACCTCCGCAAAAATCTCCCGCCCTGCGTCACTCGATTCTGAGGCCTTCGCCTTTATCTCACATTTGACCCCTTAAAATTTCCCCTATGAAACGTCTCCTCGTCCTCGTTGCCCTCTGCGCTTTCTTCGTCACCTCCGCTCTCACTGCCGCCGAAGCGCCTCTGCGTGTTTTTATCCGCTCCGGCCCGAAGAGCCACGGCCCCGGCGCGCATGACCACCCGCGCTTTCTCGCCGAGTGGGTCCCGCTGCTCAACGCCCGCGGGGCTGTCGCTTCCGGCGGTAACACGTTTCCCACGGCCGCCCAACTTGCCGCGACCGACGTGCTCATTCTCCATGCGCAGGAAGCCGGCAACATTGCCACACCCGATCGCGCCAATCTCGACGCTTACCTTGCGCGTGGCGGCGGTCTAGTAGTCATCCACGCCGGCGCCGTTGCCAAAGACACCGATTGGTACAAATCTATCATCGGCGGATCCTGGCGCCAAGGCAGCACGAAGTGGCTTGAAGCTCCGATGCACCTTTATTTTTCCGATCGCGCTCACCCGATCACCCGCGGCGCTTCCAACTGGCAGATGAACGATGAGATTTATTACGATATGGATCTCTCTCCGGAGGTTCACGTCCTCGCCACCGCCTACACGCCCAAAGCCATCGACACCGGCGGCAAGGGCAACAAAGAGGCCCAAGCCCGCGCGGCCGAAGCCGTCGCCAAGCGCAAAGGCGTCAACATCTACGACCACCAGCCGCAGCTCTGGACCTACGAACGCACCATCGCTGGCGCCACTCAACCTTATCGCGCTTTTGTTTCCATCCCCGGGCACCTCTACGAAAATTTCAACCGCGCTAATTACCGCGCCATTCTTCTTCGCGGCATCGCTTGGGCCGGCCGCCGCGCTAACGCCGACGAACTGTGCCTCCCCGCCGAACTCGGCGACACGCTGCGTTATCCCGAAGGCGGCCCCACGGCCCCGCTCAAAGCTGCCGCCAAAATTCAAGTTCATCCTGATTTCAAAATCGCCCTCGTCGCTTCCGAGCCGCTCATCAACAAGGTTATGAACATGGACTGGGATGAACGCGGCCGCCTCTGGGTCTGCGAGACACCTGAATATCCCAATGGCCGGCGCGTCCCCAACGCCCCTGCGCGTTGGCAAGATTCCGGTTCCCTCAAGCCCTTCGTTACCGAGCGCGATCCCGAAGATTCCATCTCCATTCTCACCGACACCGATGGCGACGGCATCATGGACACGAAGAAAACTTTCGCCGATAAACTCGAGCTCGTCACCAGTTTCGTCCTTTATCGTAACGGCGTGATCGCCGCCACCTCGCCCGATATTTGGTACCTCGAAGACACCAACGGCGATGGCGTTTGCGACAAGCGCACCAAAATCTACACCGGTCTCGGCATCAACGATACCCACGCCGTCATTAATAATCTCCGCTGGGGCCGCGACGGCTGGATCTACGCCACGCACGGTTACTCGCGCGGCGACGTCACTTCGGGCGACGGCTCGAAAAAATTCGGCCCTGACGGCTCGGGCGTCGTGCGCTTCAAGCCCGACGGTTCTGCCTTCGAGCAATACAGCAGTCGCAATGGCAACACCTGGGGCCTCGATCTCACTTGGGATGGTCAGGTGTTTTGGACGCAGCCCACAAGCGGAACGGTGTTTTTCCACACCGTTCTGCCCGAGAGCATTTTGTCCAAGGGTAAACTCCCTGGTGTCACGTCCTGGAAGGGCATGATCACCAATCAACTCACGTTCCCCGCGATGACCTGGCCCGAACAGGCCTATTCTCAGATTGACCAAGTCGGCCGCTTCACCGCCGCTGCCGGTTGCGCAATTTACGAGGGCGGTGCTTGGCCCGAAAAATGGAATTACAGCTACTTCACTGGCGAGCCCACGCTTAACATCATCCACCACCAATTCGTCCGCCGCGATGGCGTCAGCTACAGCGTCGAAAAAGAAAAGGGCCGCGAAGAAATGGAATTTATCCGCAGCACCGATCTGTGGTTCCGCCCCATCGAAAACCGCGTTGGCCCCGATGGCGCTCTCTACGTTGTCGATTTCTATAACCAAGCCGTCATCCACAACGACACCCGCGGTCCGCTGCACAGCCCGTCCAACGCCGCCGTCCGGCCTGACCGCGACCACTACTTTTCCCGCATCTGGCGCGTACAGCACAAAGACGCCAAAGTCCTCCCCGCTGTCGCTCTCGACCGCAACGACCTCCCCGGCCTCCTCCGCGCCATCGAAAGCAGCCCCAACGCGCACGTTAAAAAAACTGCGCTCCGTCTCGCGCAGGAAAATTTTCCCGCCGCGCCGCAACTCGCCGCACATTCTCGGCCCATGGGCAGCCCCGCGCTCGGCCGCTTCGAAGCCGCCGCAACAGCCGCCACCCCCGCGCAACGCGACGCCATCCTCGCCGAATTTGTCGCCGCAACCGACGACTGGACCAAATCCGCGCTCATTGCCGGCGCCACCGACAACGCCGCCGCCTACCTCGCCCAAGCTCTCTCTGGCGACCGCCCCGCGGCACTCGGCGTTTTTGTCGCTGCCATCGCTCCCTCCACGCTTCCCGCCGACACCGCGCGCCTTATCCAAGCCGCTGCGTCCCGACCCAGTCCCATCGCGGCCAGTTTCTTGCGCGGCCTTATCGAGATCGCCGACAAACTTCTTCCCCACGACACCGCCACCAGCGCGGCCTTGACCCAGCTCATCGCCGCCCCCGACACCATTGCGCCCGCACTGTTGTTAGCCGCCAAGACCGACAAATCCGGCGCTCTCACCTCCACCATGGATCAGGCCGTGCGCCGCCTCCTCGCCGATTTTAACGCCGCCGAAACGCCCGCCGCGCGTCGTGCCGAAATCGCGCTCTCGCTCCTCGCGCTCCCATCGCAGCGCCCCGATGCGCTCAATAAAATCATCACGTTGCTCAGTGACGCCACAATCTCGGATGCCATTAAAACGTCCTTGCTCGTCACCCTCGGCGAACTCCCCGCGCAAGAATCCGCCGACATGTTGGTGACCGCTTTCGTGCGTTCAAAGTCACGCCTCGTGTTCGATCAGATTCTTAAAAATCCCACCACCGCTCGCGCCCTCATTGCCGCGGTTAAAGACAACCGTATCAGCCCCGCCGCCTTCGGCCCGGGCGAGGTCGCTCGTCTCCGCACGCACCCCAACACCCGGGTCACCATCGAAGCCGCCGCGGTGTTTGCCATCGCCAATCCGCCCACGCCGCAAAAAGACGAGCTCATCGCGAAGCTCCTCCCTGACGTGCAGAAACCCGGCGACGCCGCCAAAGGCCGCGCGCTCTTCGCCGCCGCGTGCGCCGTCTGTCATAAACTCGGCGATGTCGGCCTCCGCGACGTAGGTCCGCCGCTTGCCGGCATCGGTTCGCACGGCGCCGCCGAATTGCTCACGCATATCGTGGACCCCAACCGCCAAGTTGAGCCGAATTACTGGCAGTGGAATATCACTACGAAGAAAGGCGACACCGCCACGGGCGTCATCGTAAACGAAAACACCGTCAGCCTTACGCTGCGCAACCAAGGCGGCGACACCGAGATCAAGCTCGCCGACATCGCCACGCGTGAAAACACCCGCCGCTCCCTCATGCCCGAAGGTTTTGAAGCCCTCGGCGCCGAAGGCCTCCGTGACATCATTGCCTACCTCGCCGCCAACGCCACGCCGGTCGCAGCGACCACTCAACCCGTTGCTGCCGCGGCCGCGGCGCTCGTTGACCTCAAACCGAAATCCGGCGGCAAGGGCGACTTCCCCTTGCCAGAGCCCACCCCTATCGTTTGGGAAGCGGGTAAAACCAAAGTTCTTCTTATCGGTGGCGGCAGTTCGCACAAGTTCGCCGATTTCTTCGGCGGCACCGATCGCGCCACGCTCCGCTCCGCCGGTTACAGCGTGAATTACACCGAAGACCGTGACCAAGCCGCCACCGCGCTCGCCGAGGCCGACGTCGCGGTCATCAGCGTGAACCGGAAGTTTTTCGACACACCCGCCTATCGCCAAGCGCTCTTTGCCTTCGCCGCCGCGGGTAAAGGTATCGTCATGCACCACCCCGGCACGTGGTACGGCTACGCTGAATGGCCCGAACTCAACGCCCAGATCGTCGGCGGCGGCGCGCGTGGCCACGACAAGATCGCAAAATATTCCGTCAACGCCTTAAAGCCCGCGCATCCGATTCTGCGCGGCGTGCCCGCTAGTTTTGAAGTCGAAGACGAGCTCTACTACATCAACGCCGAGCCTGAAAAAATTCCCGCAGGCACCGCCGCCATCGAGGTGCTCGCCCAGACTTCGCCTTCAGTGAAATTCAAAGCTCCGCATCCGGTTGTCTGGATTACTGCGCATCCCACTGCTCGCGTCGTCGGCCTCACGATTGGCCACGACGGTCGCGTGCACGATTTGCCCGCGTTCAAGACGCTTCTCACCAACGCTGTCCAGTGGGCGGCCAAGAAATAAGTCGGTTTTACTCATCGGCCCCCGCCCGCCATGGCCACCATTGCCGTCCTCGGCACCTTCGACACCAAGGGCCCCGAACACACATTTCTCGCCGCCGCCATTCAGCGCGCCGGTTTCAGCGCGCTGTTGATTGACGTCGGCACGCTCGCCGCGCCGACGGTGCTGGCTGACATCTCCGCTGACACCGTGGCCCGCGCCGCCGGCGAGCCGGATTACGCGGCCCTACTCACGCGGCGCGACCGCGGCGAATGCGTCACGTTTATGAGCCGCGCCGCCGCCGCGCTCGTAAGTTCGCTCGCCGTGGCCGGTCGTATTCAGGGCATCATTTCCCTCGGTGGCGGTGGGGGCACCGCGATCGCCACGGCCGCGATGCGCGCGCTTCCGATCGGTTTTCCCAAGCTTATGGTCTCTACGCTCGCGAGCGGCCAGACCGCACCTTACGTCGGCACCACTGATCTCACGATGATGCCCGCCATCGTTGACGTTTCCGGCATCAACCGTGTGTCGCGCGTGATTTTTGAGAACGCCGCCGGCGCCATCTGCGGTATGGTCGCCGCCGCCGAAGCCCGCCGCACCACGCCTTCTCCGGCAACGGAGAAACCGCTCATCGTCGCCAGCATGTTTGGTAACACCACCGCATGCGTTACCGAGGCAAAAAAAATTCTCGAAGCTGCCGGCTACGAAGTCCTCGTCTTCGCCGCCACCGGCAATGGCGGTCGAGCGATGGAATCGCTCATCGCCAGCGGCCTCGTTGCCGGCGTGCTCGACGTCACGACGACGGAATGGGCCGACGAACTCGTCGGCGGTGTCCTCGGAGCTGGTCTCGAACGCCTAGACGCCACCGCGCGCGCCCACATTCCCGCCATCATCGCGCCCGGTTGCCTCGACATGGTGAACTTCGGCGAACGCGCCAGCGTGCCCGCGAAATTCGCCGACCGCACATTTTACCAACACAACCCGCAGGTGACGCTGATGCGCACGACGCCCGCCGAATGCACCGAGCTCGGCCGGATTATTGCGGAGAAAATCAATCGTTACACCGCGCCGGTCACCGTGCTGATCCCGCGCCGCGCCATCAGCATTATCAGCGCCGCCGGACAGCCATTTCACAATCCGGCGGCCGATGCGGCGCTCTTTTCATCGCTCCGCACACACTTGCGCGCCGGTATCGCCTGCGTCGAACACGACGTCGCCATTAACGACCCCGTCTTCGCCCGCGCCTGCGCCCAAACCCTCCTCGCTCATCTCGCTGCCTCTTCACCTCCCTAATTATGCTCACCCGGCTACCCCGCCTCGCGGTCTCGTTCCTTGTTTCTCTTACCCCGCTTGCCCTCGGCGCCACCGAACTTTTCGACGGCAAAACGCTCGACGGTTGGGAGGGCGATTTAAAATGGTGGAGCGTCCAGGACGGCGCCATCACCGGCGGCTCGGCCACCACAAAGATTCCGCAAAACCAGTTCCTCGCGACCACCCGCTCGTTTCAAAACTTCGAGCTGCGACTGAAAATCAAACTCACCGGCGACCCAAAGATTGGCTTCATCAACAGCGGCGTGCAGCTCCGCAGCTTGCGCGTTCCACAATCCACCGAGATGTCCGGCTATCAAGTCGATGCCGGTGACGGTTGGTGGGGTAAACTCTACGACGAATCCCGTCGTAACAAAGTCATCGCCGCATCCGCCCAACTCGCCGCCGTCGCTGCCGCGGTGCGCCCTGGCGATTGGAACGAGTACCGCATCCGCGTCGAAGGCCCGCGCCTGCGTTCATGGCTCAACGGTGTGGCCGCGCTTGATTACACCGAGACCGATCCGACCATCGCCCTAGACGGGCACATTGGCCTTCAGATTCACAGCGGAGGCCCCGCGCTCGCCCAGTTTACGGACATCGTGATCGACGA
>RGAX01000058.1 GCA_009919985.1 Opitutaceae bacterium | reverse complement strand
GGCAGGTGCTCACCGTGGCCGAAGGGAGCATTTCCGCATGAGAAAAATCCTAGTTGGATGCATGTTCTCGCGATCGCGCGCAACGCTGAGGGTAAACCAATGACCTTTGATCTGTGGCAATGGGGGCTGTTATTTCTCGGGGCCCTGGTTGTGGGATTGGCGAAGACCGGTATCCCGGGAGTCAGCATTCTATTTGTGGGCCTGCTCGCCAATGCGATGCCGGCCCGACAGGCGACGGGCGTGATTTTGCCCCTCCTGATTTTGGGCGATGTTTTTGGGGTATTGCTTTATCGGCGGCATACGGAGTGGCGGCATTTGTGGAAATTGTTTCCCTGGACCATGGCCGGGGTAGTGATCGGCTGGTTGGCGCTCGGGCATATTGACGATGGGCAGACGAGGCGATTACTCGGAGCGATCCTCGCCGTGATGTTGATCCTGCATTACTGGCGAAAATTTCGGCCCGCTCCCGCTGATACTTTCGTCGCACATGCTCCGCCCTGGGTCGCGGCTGGCACTGGCTTGTTGGCTGGTTTTACCACTTTGGTGGCGAATGCGGCGGGTCCGTTGATGGCGATTTACTTGCTGGCGATGCGGCTGCCGAAGATGGAATACGTGGGGACGGCGGCGGTGTTTTTCTTGCTGCTGAATCTATTTAAGGTGCCATTTATGATTAGCCTTGGGCTGATCACCCCGCCGAGTTTCACGCTGAATTTGTGGTTGGCCCCAGCCGTGTTGGCGGGTGCGTGGTTGGGGCGACGGATTTTACCGCGTATTAATCAGAAGGTGTTTGAGAATCTGGCCTTGTTTTTCTCGGCGGCCGCAGGGTTGCGCTTGTTGTTCTAAAACGGAAGCGAGCGATGAGGTCTAAATTTTCCGTGTGTTCGATGGGTTTTCTGCGGCAAGCTACGGTATGGCGCGAATGAACGTGAGGCAGATGTGGGCGGCGAAACTGGCGGGACAACCTGTGCCAGCGACAACGCATTCGCGCGTGACCACTGCGCAAGCCGGCGCTTCGTTGGGGCGGAAGGTGCCGTACGTTGGCGTGGTACTTGGAATCGATCCATCGTTACGAGGCACGGGCTTGGCGTTGGTCGAATTTGCGGCAGGGCGCGCACCGTTGTTGCTGCGCTGTCAGACGGTGAAGGTGCATCCGAAGCTGACGATGGCGCTTGCTTTAGCTGAGATTCATCGGGCCGTGACCGGGATGTTAACGGGTGCGGGGGTGCGTCACGTGGCTATGGAGCAGACGATTTTCGTGCAGAATTTTCAGACGGCGCAGATTTTGGGAGCTGCGCGCGGAGCGGCGATGACCGCGGCCGCGTTACAGGAGTTGCTGGTTTTTGAATATGCACCGTTGCGCGTGAAGCAGGCTGTGGTGGGTGCGGGGCGGGCGAGCAAGGAGCAGATGGCTCGCACGGTGATGGCGATGATGGGACACGGGCGACCCCTGGCGTTTGACGAAGCGGATGCGGCCGGCGTGGCGCTTTGCCACGCGTTCACGTGGCGCGAGGCGTGAATCTAGCGGCAATACGTCAACGGTTCATCCGAGCACGGTCTTCAGGACTTGGCCGAGTTCGCCGAGACGATAGGGTTTGTTGAGGTAGCCGCAGAAACCGAGGTCGAGGTAGCGGCGAGCTTGAGCGGGTTCGTCGTATCCACTGCAGGCGATGACGCGCACATCGGGGTCGAGTTGTTTTAACGCGAGATAACACGCTTCGCCGCCCATGCCGCCGATGACGTGGAGATCGACAATGACAGCGTCGTACGGACGGCCGATGTTGAGGTAGCGTTGGTAAAGTGCGAGAGCTTCGTCGCCGGATTTTGCCAGGTCGTATTTGTAGTCGAGGCGATTGAACATCGCGGCGGTGAGCGTGGAAATTTTTTCGTCATCATCCATAAACAGGATGCGGCCGGTGCGGAAACGTGGCGTCGGGGCCGCGTTGGCTTGAAAGCCGGGGGTGTGCTCTGCGCGGGGTAGGTAAAACGTGAACACGGTACCAACGTCAGGTGTAGAATCCACGCCGATGACCCCGCCGTGTTTCTGCACGAGAGAGCGGGAGGTAGCTAGGCCTAGGCCGGTACCGTGCTTTTTGGTGGTGAAAAAAGGCGACCAAATTTCCTGAAGGTGTGCGGGGGATATGCCGGTGCCGTTATCACGAATTTCGAATTCGACGTAGGATCCAGCGGTGAGGCCGGGGATCTGTTCGGAGGTGAGAGTGACGTTGTGCGCGTAGATTTGGACGCGGGCAAGGTGGGGCGCGGGCGGCATCGCCTGGAGGGCGTTGAGGACGAGATTTTGTAAGACCTGCAGGATTTGGCCGCGGTCGACTTGCACGGAATCGGTGCCGGGGGAGACTTCGGCGGTGACGGCGGCGGCGCTGCCGACGGTGGCCATTTTGAGGGTCGCCGCGAAGAGTTCGTCAACGGTAACGAGAGTCGATGAGCCGGTGCCGCCTTGGGTGAGTAAGAGGAGTTCTTTGGTGAGGTTTTTCGCCTTCAGGCTGGCGCTTTCAGCGTCGGAGAGGGCGTTGGGGTGATGAGAGTCTTTCGCGAGGGCGATGCCGCCGAGGATGGTGGTGAGGAGGTTGTTGAAATCATGGGCGAGGCCGCGGGTGAGTTGGCTTATGGTTTCAAACCGATTGGCTTTGATAAGCTCATCGGGCGTTAGGCTCATTTCTGCGGGATCGCGGAATACGACGATAAAGCCGCGGGGTTGGCCGGCTTGATCATATGAGGCGCGAGCGGTCCAGAGAACGGGTAAGGGCGGGGTGGCAGCGTCGGCGAACGCTAGCGCATGGTCTTGGATGAGCGGGAGTTGGCTTTCGCTGGATAGGGCGCGGGTGATGGGGTCCTCGCCGGGTTGTAGGTTGTCGCGGCGGACTAGGCAGAAAATTTCGGACAGTGGCGCGCCGGAGATTTGGGTGGTTGGTCGGCGGAGCAAGCGTGCGGCGGCAGCGTTGGAAATAAGGATGTGGCCGTGTCGGTCCATGATGAGGACGGCTTCGGCCAAGGTAGCGAAGGTGGAGGTGATGAGCGCGTCGTCGATTGTGGTAGAACTGGCAGGGATGATTTCGGGCTCGGGGGAGGGCGTGTTCTCCGGTAGGGTCGCGGGTAGAGCGCTGATAAAACCGATGATTCGGTTAAGTTCGTTTTTGCGATTTAGAGTGCGGTGAGCGCCGAGGAGAACGCTGACGGGTTGGTCGTCAGCGGAGCGCAAGGTGAGAGTGGCATGAAATCTGACTGGACCCGGAGTGAGCTGGGCGAACCACGTCGGCAGATCGAGCTCGGGGTCGACGTCGGAAGGGAGGCTTTGGCGGAAGGCTTTGGCGGGGTCGACATCTTCGGCGTGGCCGAGGAGGTGGCTCCAGGCGGGGGCGACCCAGTAGCGGTGTTGAATGAAATCGAATTCGAAGGCGCCGAGCGGGCCCGTGGTGCTAGTGAGGTCTTGGAGGCGAGCATCGTTGGCGAGACTGGCTTCTTCGAGTTCGTGGCGCTCGGTGACGTCGAGGCAGAGGCCGGTCACGCGTTCGAGTTCGCCGTCAGGACCAATCTGTTGGAGGCCGGTGCATTGAAGCCATACATAGTGCCCCAGGCAGTGGCGCATGCGGAACTCGACTTGAATGTGGCGTGTGCCGGGTGTGTGACGGTGGCCGAGGAAGTAAGGCGCGGCGTCTGAGTCTTCAGGGTGGATGTGTTGCCGCCAGACTTCGCGGGGATCGTCGAGATCGTTGGCGGTGTAGCCGAGGAGGTTTTTCCAAGCCGGAGAGTAGTGGATACAATCCGCTTTAAAATGTAGATCGAAGAAGCCGGCGACATCGTGTGCTGCGAGCAAATCGAGCGCGTCGTTGGGCGCGCGGGTAGATGCGCTCAGGGGCACGCCGGCGGGTTGGGCCGGGTTGAGATCGTTGGGCGAGTCCGGGTTCAAGGTTCAGCGTTGCGCAAGCCAGCGACCGACTCGCTGGGCGAGAAATTCGATGTAGGGCTTCTGATCGTTCAAGCAGGGAATTTGTTGGAACGATTCGCCGCCGGCAGCCATGAAATCGTCGCGGCCCTCTTCGGAGATTTCCTCAATGGTTTCTAGGCAATCGGCGACGAAGGCGGGGCAAATGATGAGCAAGCGTTTCTTGCCGGCTTGGGGCAGGCGCTTGAGCTCATAGTCGGTAAAGGGCGAGAGCCATGGTTCGCCAGCGAGGCGGGACTGGAAGGATACGGAGTGTTTTTCGGCGGCGATACCGGCGCGAGCGACGAGGGCGCGCGTGGTGGCTAGAACTTGGGCTTTGTAGCAGGTGGCGTGCGCGGGTGAGCACGTGGTGCAGCAATTGGTGACGAGCGTGCAATGCGCTTTGGATGAATCGCCTTTGCGCAAGTGGCGCTCAGGAATACCGTGGTAGCTAAATAAAAGATGATCGTGCGGCTGGCTCAGGTGCGGCGCGGTGACTTGGTAGAGCGCCTCGATGTAATCGGCGTCTTGGAAGAACGGTTGCACGGTGGTGATGTGCATTCCAGGCGCGAGTTTGGTGCGCTCTTCGAAAACTTTCACGACTACGGTTTCCCACGAGGACATCGCGTAGTGGGGGTACTGGGGAAACAGCAGGACTTCGGTGACACCGTCGGCGGCCATTTGAGCGATGACGCTAGCGATCGAGGGGTTGCCGTAACGCATCGCAAGATACACCGGAGTCTCGGCGCCGAGCGTGGTGGCGAGTTTGTTGCGGACGGAGCGAGAGGTAATGACAAGGGGCGAACCTTCGGGTTGCCAGATCGAGGCGTAGGCGTGGGCGGATTTTTTCGGGCGCGTGCGCAGAATGATGCCTTCGAGTAACGCGAAGCGCAGCGGGGCGGGTAAATCGAGCACGCGTTCGTCGCCGAGAAATTCTCTTAAATACCGTCGGACGTCGGGGACAGACGTCGAATCAGGAGAGCCGAGATTGACGAGAAGAACGGCGCGTTGGGACATGGGCGGAAATTGGTCTTTAGAAGCACTGGATTGTCAAACGGCGGTGAGTGGATCGAAGGGGTAAATTTAAGGCGCGTTTTTTTTGCGTTGCGACGAGCGGCGCGGTGTTCACGGGTGACGGTGCTATTTTTCCATGAACTCACCGCTGAAACCCGTCTTGTTGATCATCCGCGATGGCTGGGGAAAAAATCCCCACGCCGACCAAAATGCGTTCAACGCCGTCTATCTCGCTAAAAAAGCCTGCGACGATGCGTTGCAGGCGAAATATCCTCGCGCGCTCGTTGCGGCGAGCGGCCTCGATGTCGGCTTGCCCGACGGACAGATGGGTAACTCTGAAGTCGGTCATGAAAACATCGGCGCCGGTCGTGTGGTGGATCAAGAGCTCGTGCGGTTGAATAAATTATTTTCCGAAAAACAACTCGCGGGTAATCCTGTGTGGCGCGCCGCGGTAGCGCGAGTGAAGTCTTCGCCGAGTGCGAAGTTGCACGTCATGGGCATCGTGTCCGACGGCGGTGTGCACGGAATGCTCGAGCATCTTTACGGAATTTTACAGCAGGCCAAAGACGATGGCCTGACGAAGGCGCAGGTTTATATCCATGGTTTCACCGATGGCCGCGATACGGCCCCGCAGAGCGGGCTGGGTTATATCGCGCAGGTCGAGGCTAAGTGCCGCTCGATCGGCGTCGGCACGATCGCGACGGTGTGTGGGCGTTTCTGGGCGATGGACCGCGATAACCGTTGGGAACGCGTGCAGAAAGCGTACGATCTGCTCACGGGTCGAAAGGCGGTCGCGACGGCGCCGAGCGCGGCGGCGGCGATTCAAAGTTATTATGAGCGTCCGCTCAGCGAGACGCAGAAAGGCGATGAATTTGTGCCCGCGACGTGGATCGTCGGCGCTGATGGCAAGCCACTCGCCACATTTGCCGACGGGGATGCGGTATTGTTTTACAATTACCGCGGAGATCGTCCCCGCGAGATCACGCGGGCGTTTGTGATGGATGATTTTAAGGAGTTCGACCGTGGTGCGAAACTCGACCTCTACTACGCGACGATGACCGAATACGAGAAAGGCCTGCCGGTTCACGTGATTTCGGGTAAACCGGAGAAGTTGAAAAACATCTTAGGTGAAGTCGTGAGCAAAGCGGGTCTCGCGCAGTTCCGTTGCGCCGAAACGGAAAAAAATCCGCACGTGACGTTTTTCTTTAACAATTACCGTAGCGAGCCGTTTCCTGGCGAAGACCGCGCGTGTCCCTCTAGCCCCAAAGTCGCGACCTACGACATGCAACCGGAGATGGCGGCGGCCGAAGTCACGGCGTTGGTTAAAGCGGCGATTTTTTCGGGAAAATACGGTTTTATCGCGGTGAACTTCGCAAATCCTGACATGGTCGGACACACTGGTTCGTTACCCGCTTCGATCAAAGCCGTCGAGGCCACCGATGCCGGCGTGGGCGAATTGCTTGCAGCGATTCACCAAGTCGGCGGTAAAGCCGTTGTCTGCGCCGATCACGGCAACGTCGAGCAAATGTGGGATCCGGCGAGCAACGGCCCGCATACTGCACACACGCTTAACCTCGTGGAGGTCTTCGCCGTGGGTGAAGGCCTTATCGCCGGTCAGACCAAGATGCGCGTGGGCGGCCGGCTCGCTGATATTGCGCCGACGGTGTTGCATTTGATGGGCTTGGCGAAGCCGGCGGAGATGACCGGGCAAAGCCTGATCTTGGGCTAAGTACCGGCCGAGTTTTTGTCGTTGGCCGAAAATCTGTTTGCCCCGCCCCGAGTGGCGGGGCTTTCTTTTTCCTTTTGCACGACCAACCCATGCCCATGAAGCGCACCCATCATTGTGCCCAGCTCACTCCCGCCGATCTCGGTGCGTCCGTCACGCTCTCCGGATGGGTCGATTCCGTCCGTGACCACGGCGGCATCGTCTTCATCGACTTGCGCGACCGCAAAGGCATCACGCAGGTCAAATTTGACCCGCAAGATAACGCCGAGCTCGGCGTCCAAGCCGGCCATCTGAAACCAGAGTCCGTCATCAGTATTGCGGGCAAAGTCGTGCCTCGGCCCGAGGGCACCGTCAACTCGACCCTACCTACCGGCGGTATCGAGATCGCTGCGAACGCCCTGGAGGTGCTCAATGTTTCTGATACACCGCCGTTCCCGCTCGACGATGTCGGCGGTGATAAGGTCAACGAAGACCGTGCGTCACCGCGCCGCGAAGTCCATCCGCGACTATTTCGACTTGCAGGAATTTATCGAAGTCGAGACGCCCGCGCTCTTTAAGAGCACGCCCGAAGGCGCGCGAGAGTACCTCGTGCCATCGCGTATCCACGCGGGCCAATTTTACGCGCTGTCGCAATCGCCCCAGCAATTTAAGCAAATCCTGATGGTTGCCGGTGTGGAAAAATACTTCCAAATCGCCCGTTGTTTCCGCGACGAAGATTTGCGTTCCGATCGCCAGATGGAGTTCACGCAGGTGGACGTAGAGGCCTCATTCATCGACCGCGAAGGCATTTATTCGCTGTTCGAGGGGATGTTGAAAAAAGTTTGGAAAGACGTGCTTGGTCACGATCTACCCACGCCGTTCCCGCGCATGCCCTACATCGACGCGATGAATCGCTACGGCGTCGATAAACCCGATGTGCGTTTCGGCATGGAGCTCGTGGATTTCACCGAGCTATTTAAGACCTCCGCTTTTAAAGTTTTTGCGTCCACGGCCACCGGCGGCGGCGCAATCAAAGCGATCAACGCCAAAGGCCTCGCTGATCTCACCCAAGGTGAAATCAAAGCACTGGAAGAAATCGCCAAATCACTCGGTGCGAAAGGTCTCGCCTTCATTAAAGTTGAGGGCGGCGAATGGAAATCGCCCATCGTCAAATTTTTCTCCGATGCCGAGAAAGCCGCGCTCACCGCGCAACTCGGCTTGGCTGAAGGCGACATGTTGTTTTTTGCGGCCGCACCTTGGGAAAAAGCTTGCGCGATCCTCGGCCGCATCCGCCTCGAAGCCGCCGCGCTCCTGCAGAAACGCGGTAAGTTGACGATCCGCGCTGATGATTGGCAATTTCTCTGGGTCGTGGATTTCCCGTTGATGAGCTACGACGAAGCGGAAAATCGCTACGTCGCTACGCACCATCCGTTCACCGCGCCCGTAGCGGAAGACGCAGCCTACCTCGACACCGATCCGAAAAAAGTTCGTGGTCAGCACTACGATGTCGTTCTCAACGGCATGGAACTCGGCGGTGGCTCGATTCGCATTCATCAGCCGGCGCTGCAGAAAAAAGTGTTTGAAGATGTTCTGAAAATTCCAGCCGACGTCGTTGAGAGTCGCTTTGGGTATATGTTGAAAGCATTTACCTACGGCGCGCCACCGCATGGTGGCATCGCCTTTGGCCTCGACCGCATGGTGGCGTTGCTCTGCGGCACGACTAGCATCCGCGATGTGATCGCATTTCCCAAGACCCAGAAGGGTCAAGATCTCATGGCGCAGAGCCCGACGCCGGTGACGGCCAAGCAGCTCAAGGAATTGCACATTAATATCGTCATGCCTGAGTAACGCGCGGCTTCGGCCGTGCGCTGCGCACTTCAGCGGTTTTGAAGTTTCAGATCGTAGGCGTTTGGCTCCGTCATGGGATTGTCATGCAACTCCGGCTTGCGCCTTGATCAAATCGCTCTTAATTAAAGGTCTGAATCGATTATTCTTTGTATGAAACTCATCATCGCCATCATCAAGCCATTCAAACTCGAAGAAGTTAAGGAAGCTCTCGCCGAGGCTGGCATCGAGGGGATGACGGTAACTGAGGTCAAAGGCTTCGGGCGTCAAAAGGGTCACACAGAAATTTATCGCGGCAGTGAGTACACGGTCGATTTTTTACCCAAGGTGAAAATTGAAATCGCCGTGTCCGACGACATGGCGGGCAAGGCGGTCGATGCGATCGTGAAATCCGCCAAAACCGGCAAGATCGGTGACGGTAAAGTTTTTATTCTACCACTCGAGGAAATCATCCGTATTCGCACCGACGAGCGTGGCGAAGCCGCCGTTTGAACTTGGTCTGAGGTGACTGACCGGCTGCCCAAGGGTAGCCGGTTTTTTTATGCGCCGTTGAATTTTCCTGCTCGAAGAGCCGGTTGTTTTTAATGAGTCCGCAGCATGGCACAGCGGCTGCTTTAGCTACGCCACTTGCCTATGAAATCCCTCCTCAACCTAACTCGCTTCCGACTTGGACTGGCAGCTCTGCTGCTTGTTACAGGCTCAATCTGGGCCCAAACGCCCGCCGCTGCGCCCGCGACACCGCCTCCGCCGACGGCAGAGGAACGCATCGCCGCGCTTGAAGCTTACGTGACCAACGTCGATCCCGCGAAGGGTCCCTTGGTCGGCTCCCCTGGCCCTGGCCACAACGCTTGGATGATGACTAGCTCCGCTCTGGTGCTTTTCATGACGCTGCCTGGTCTGGCGCTTTTCTATGGCGGTCTTGTTCGTAAAAAGAACGTCCTCTCCGTTCTTGCTCAGTGTTTGGGCATCACGGGCATGGTCACGATCATGTGGTGGGCCTTCGGCTACAGTTTCGTCTTTGGCAAAAGCTTCGGTAGTCCGTTTCTCGGTGGCTCAGAGTATTTTTTCCTGAAGGGCGTCACCAGCGCGCCTAACACCGACTACGCTTACTGGGTCTCCCAAAACGTGTTTTCAATGTATCAAATGATGTTCGCGATCATCACGCCCGCACTGATCGTGGGTGCGATCGCTGAGCGTATGAAGTTCACTGCAATCATGCTGTTCGTGGCGATCTGGATGCTCGTCGTTTATTTCCCGCTCGCCCACATGGTCTGGGGCGTCACCGGCTACATGAACGGCGTCTGGAACGGCGATGCTGCAATCGCTGCGATCGACTTCGCCGGCGGCACAGTGGTGCACATGTCCTCGGGTTGGTCGGCCTTGATTCTCTGTTTGATCCTCGGGCCCCGTCTTGGCTTTGGTAAAGAAAAGATGGCTCCGCACAGCATGGTGTTGTGCATGGTCGGCACCGGTATGCTCTGGGTGGGCTGGTATGGCTTTAATGCCGGTAGCGCGGCCGCTGCTGATGGCGTCGCCGCCAACGCTTTCATGACCACGACCCTCGCCGCGGCCGTTGCGACGTTTGTCTGGGGCGCGATTGAAAAAAGGCCTCGTGGTGATCACGCCCGCCGCTGGCTTCGTCGATTCGACCGGTGCAGTCATCATTGGTGTCCTCGCCGCCGTCGTGCCCTATGTTTTCGTGACCAAGATCAAAGCGATGTTCGGCTACGATGATGCGCTCGACACCTTTGGTGTGCACGCGGTCGGTGGCACCCTCGGTGCCATCATCACGGGTGTTCTCGCTACGAAAGAAGTGAACGCCAATCTCGTTGCAGCTCCGGCCGTGAAAAACGGTCTCGCCAAACTTGTGACCGATGGCGGCCTATGGCTCGCCCAAGGTAAAGCTGTGGCCTTCACGCTTCTGCTCTCCGTGGTGGCGACCTTCGTGATCGCCATGCTGGTCAAGGCCCTTATCGGTCTGCGCCCCACCGCTGAAGCCGAGTCCCAAGGCCTCGACATCACCGATCACGGCGAAGAAGGTTACATCAACTAAGAATTTAATCCTATCCCTACACTTATGAAATTCATCACCGCTATTATTAAACCGTTCAAATTGGATGAAGTGAAGGAAGCGCTCAGTGCCGTCGGCATCGAAGGCATGACGGTCACCGAGGTCAAAGGCTACGGCCGCCAGAAAGGCCACACGGAGATCTATCGGGGCAGTGAATACACTGTCGATTTTCTTCCTAAAGTTAAGATCGAGATCGCGGTTACTGACGACCTCGCTGGTAAAGCCGTGGAGGCGATTGTGAAATCCGCCAAGACGGGCAAGATCGGCGACGGTAAGGTATTCGTAATGCCGCTTGAGGAGGTTATTCGAATCCGCACCGACGAGCGCGGCGAAGCGGCGGTCTAATCAACTTAAGCGCGAAATCATTTCAAGCCGGCTCCTCCTTCACGGGGAGCTGGCTTTTTTGTGTTTGCGGATTTTGCGTCCTCTGAACGTCACCTCAATTTCTTCTGCGAAATTAAAATACGGGACTTTGGATCGCTCTAAAATTTTGCGCCGCGATGCGCTCAGGCAGTCATGAGACTTTCTGAACAAAAAAACGCCGCCACTTAGGCGAGTGGCGGCGAGAGGGTTTGCGCTTAAGATTTTTTACAAATCGAAGGAGGCTGATAAAATAAACTGTCGCGGATCAATAATGCGATAAGTCGAGGCCCGGCCGTCGAAGAAGGCGCCCGTGGCCTGCAAGCCGCCACCGCTTTCCTGGACGTTCTTCACGTTGAGCTGAAAGTTAGCGCGAATTTTATCGCGGAACATGCGGGTGCGGTAACTCACGAATAAATCGATGTAGGTTTCGGCAGGTGAGTAGATCGGCCGATTGGGATCGAGTTGCAGGACCTTGTTTGAGGCCAGCGTTAGGTCTTTAGAGGAATCATAGCCGAGGCCGTAGAAACCGATGGAGCCTTTGTCGCTCCAGCGCAGCGAGCCACCGACGCTCATGGCTTTGAGGACGGGGTGATCGGAGATGCCCGCGAGATTGTATTTCGTGTTGAACTTGGCCGAGTATTTGCGGACTTGTGGGCGGGGACGACCGATCAAGGCGCGGAACACCGCCATTGGGGCATCGACGTTGCTCGCGAAGTTAGTCGCGGCCGAGTTGGTGGCGTTATAGCCGGCCACGGTGCTAAAGGGGGTGCCGAGGATGTTCCACCACAGTATGCGGCCGGTGGCGCCCGTGGGCAGTGAGACCGGTCCGGTCGTGTAGGCCGTGGTCACACCGCCGAGGGTCTGCGTGGTTTGGGTGAAGCGAGGGTCTTCAAGGGTGGTCCAAATGGGCAAGCGTGCGGCGATGTAATCGTCGACCGCAGAACCCACCGCGGTGTTGATCGCTTCGGTCTTGGTGACCGAGGAGCTTACCGTCCAATTTTTCGTGGGGTTGAAGTTGATCTCGAGTTCATCGCCTTTGGACTGTGCGTCCATGACCGCGGCGTACGTGTTATTGGCTACAATCGACTGTAACCCATTATATTGGGCCAAGGGCATCTTGATGGCTGCGGCGATTTGCTCGTTGGTGGCAACGCCGCCGGTACCAAGAGCGTTGAGCCAGGCGGTGGTTTGGGTTCTCAAGTTCCAGGCATCGGTCGCGACAAATCCCTCATAGCGCAAGACGCGCTGGGCCATCGTGGTGATGTCGCCATTGCGCAGGTTAAGTTGCTTGGTATCGAAGTGATTGTAGCGGATGGAGAGGCGTCCCTCCAGCATGGTCATCCATAAACCCATGTCCTTGCTGGTGCCGGTCTGATTAGGGAGAGGTTTAAGGAAGAGGTCGAAAGCCGGTCCCTGCGCGATAAAGTTATCCGATTTATTATAGGTGAGGCTGAGGCTGCTGACGGCTTCGGCGAGGAAGCGGGCGACTCCGTTGCCGCCATTTACGGCGGACTTGAGTAGCCTCAGATCGCGCAGCGGGCGAGCGACGATAGAAAGGGACTTCGTCTTGCCCTTGGCCTCACGCCAGCCGGGCAACCATTTATTGGATGCGGCGAAGTCGTAGGCGCGGAGATCGGAGGTCAGCGTGGCTAGGGGCGCATTATGGTCATAGACCGTGTCCTCCCGCAGGCCGAAGGTGCCTACGAGTTTACCTTCGAGGAAGGTGCTTTGGAGTACGCCGCCCTTGGTTTTGATGACGGTCTGGACGTTAGCGCCGCCGCCGCCGCTATCGGGACTCGGGGTGAACCCGATCGCGGATGTGTCTTTGATCATCGCGCCTGACGAGGGGCCCCAGACGTAAGGTGCGCTCACGCCTTCTGGGAAAAAGCTTGGGGCGTACTCAATGCCACCGCCGACGGTATTGCCGATGTAGTATTGTTCGTTCACGCGCGCATAGTTGCCTGGAGCGATCGCGTAGCGCGGGTCCGTGATGGATTGCTGCACGCGGTTACCTAAGGGCGTGTTGAGGCCAATGTATTTTTGCTGCCAAGCCAGATTGGTGCCTAACGCGGAGTGGCGATAGGTGTATTGGCGGTTCTGTTGATCCTTATACTCGTAATAACCTAAGAGCTGTTGGGTGCCGAGCCACTTGCTGAAGCCTTTATCTTGAGAGAAATCGATGCGATAGACGCTCTGGGCTCGAGTGGTATCCCACAACAGCGGCTTGTCGCGTAGGTAGGGTTCGTTACTGCGCAGGTAGGGTCGGCCGAAGTAGGGATTGGGTGTGCCATCCAAATTAACTTGGTTCACGTCGACTTGGAGCTGTCCGACATTGCTGTTCACGCTCGCGGGACCCATCGGCTGATTTTCCAAGCGCTTGGCGTCCTCGCGCAAGAAGGTGACTTGAGCCGCCAAGGTTTGTTTGGGCGTGTAGAGAATGACTTGATCGAGTTGGGCCAGATAGGTGTTCACCTCGTCCCAAGCCTTGCTGTTGCCTGCCAAGTTAATGCTGCGCCAGTCATAGATGGAGCGGTTGTTGATGGGTCTGGCTACGGAATTGTAGAGTGGTTGTTGCGTGGCGGAGTAGGTCTCGAAGGGTCCCGTGCTCAACAGG
Organism: Opitutaceae bacterium; assembly: GCA_009919985.1. GTDB lineage: Bacteria > Verrucomicrobiota > Verrucomicrobiia > Opitutales > Opitutaceae > Tous-C4FEB. The sequence goes on along the minus strand of RGAX01000058.1, from coordinate 458 downwards.
CCAATTCCGGTCGAGGTCGAAGCAAACGGATCGGTGGTGGCGAACGTGCCCGAGGTGTAGCGCGTCATGGCCCAATAGGGGTTTTGACCCGGGGCGCCGATCTGGAAAATCGAACGATTCTCGGGACCTCCGGCGATAAAGTTGGTCGGCGCGGCCGTATAGGGTGTGGTGGAACCGAGGACGTTGCCGTTACCGTAAACTTGGCCATTGGCTAAGGTGACCAAGCCGGTGACGGGATTCCAACCGGGTTTCCCAGCGGCGAACCAACCCGTGTAGTAATCGCGAGGCGTGGTGAAATTGGGCCGCACCGCAGAGTTTTTGTAGTTATACCACGAAGCGGAAACGGTGCTGTTTTTAAAGGGCTGGGCTTTGAGCTGAAAGCTAAGGCGGCGAGTGTCCTCACCGGAGGGTTTGCGGACGAAGCCGGTGTGTTGGTTGGCGTAGCTTGCGCGTACAGA